>CAISLL010000157.1 GCA_903886165.1 uncultured beta proteobacterium
GATCTGGTGGCGACGTGTTGCATAATTGCCGACTTGAAAATTTGTTTTGCGGCGATTCCAGCTACAGATTTTCGATCGACACGGCAGACAGGGTTTCAGGCTTATTCGGGGGTATCCAAGGCAAACAGGGGGTACAGACGGGGGTACAAAGTGAGTTTTTGTGAATAGGATACTGTTGAAAATCAATGGGTTACGGTGATTGGTCGAATCCGATAATCGCACCATTTTTTCATTCCTGACGGCGTATTTTTAGCCGTATTGATTTCACATCAAGCCGGTGTACCCGCAAATGTGATTCAAGCGCCGGCAGCAGTTGGCGCAGTTTTGCAGCCGTTGTGTTGTTTGACAACAGCAGGCACCACACACCGTCGTCAAAGGGCCCGGCCTGAACCTGATCGCGCAGGGTGGCTGGAATGAGCGCGGTGATGGCCTGCAAACGGGCATTCGATTCACGGTGAAGGTCCATCAATCTGGCCAGTCCGGGGTTGCGTTGGCTGGCTTGCAACAGGGTGACCGGGGCGTGGTGGCGATTCATGTGCATGAGGATCTAGATATATGCAATTGATTATCACGGATGCCTGGCTTGCCAGGTCGCGTGCCCTGCACCTTACAGGTTTTCAGTTGATCTCCGCCTTTTTGCTCAGCGCGCTGGTGGTGATGTTGCTGGCGTTGGGCTTGTATCACTGGGTTTTTCTCAAGGGTGCGCAACAAGGCTGGCCCATCATTGGCGCCTTGGTCAAACTCGTGACCAAGGATGAATTCGAACAACGCGACCGATTTCTTCGCGAGAATCTGGATGTGATGGCGCGTCGGCTGGGTGAAATGCAGGTAAAGCTGACCCAGTTGGAGTCTTTAGGTTCCCGGGTGTCAAGTCTGGCAGGTGTCAAACCCGCGGAGGCTGTTGAACGACCAGGCCAAGGTGGTTTTGAGATAAGAGGCGGTACGCCGACACTGGAAGAAATGCAGGTCACCATGGATGACCTCGAGCGGCTGACCCACAAACGCACCGATCTGTTGACGGTTCTTGAGTCACGCTTGTTTGACCGCAAAATGCAAAACATGATGGTACCCACGCAGAAGCCAGTGGCCATCGCCGAACTGGGTTCAGCGTTTGGCTGGCGAACAGATCCCATCACCGGCCGTAATGCGCTGCACAGTGGCCTGGATTTTCCGGCTCCCACGTCTACGCCCATCATGGCTGCAGCGGGCGGAGTTGTGGTCGCGCAGGAATTCCATCCGGAATATGGTCACATGGTTGAGATTGACCACGGCAATGAACTCGTCACGCGTTACGCGCATGCGTCAAGAGTCGCCGTCAAAAAAGGAGACCTGATCAAGCGTGGGCAAAAGATTGCCGAAGTGGGTACCAGCGGGCGCTCCACAGGGGCTCATTTGCATTTTGAGGTGTTGGTTCAAGGCATTCCCCAGGATCCGCAGAAGTTTCTGACCGCCCGTCTGGAGGCGCAAGAGTTGCAACTGGCTGGCATGGCGAAAGCATCCGTTAAGCAAGGCCATATCGCTGGGAGGTGACCGAAGCACTGCGGCTTCAAACGCCGGATCCGGTCGAAGGTAAAATCAGGTCAAACCAGCGACAGGCGCCGATTGATGCTTGCTGTTGAGTTTCTTCTTGTGACCCCCATTTCTGTTAGATCGTAAAAAAGGATAGCGCTGCGGTCGACCAATTATTTGACCAGGCAACAGCGCCCTGCATTCATGGCAACCAACTTTCTCACCAAAATTTTCGGCAGTCGCAATGACCGCCTGCTCAAAAAATACCGTCAAACCGTGGTCAAAATCAATGGGCTGGAAGCAGTCTATGAAAAGCTTTCTGACGATATGTTACGCGGCAAGGCAGATGAGTTCAAAACCCGGATTGCCCAGGGCGCCACATTGGATGAAATACTGCCCGAAGCTTTTGCTGTGGTGCGCGAGGGTTCCAAGCGGGTGATGAAGTTGCGCCATTTTGACGTGCAGATGCTGGGCGGCATGTCGCTGCACAACGGCAAGATTTCCGAGATGGGCACGGGCGAAGGCAAGACCCTCACTGCGACTTTGCCGGTGTACCTCAATGCCCTCACTGGCAAAGGCGTGCACGTGGTGACAGTCAATGACTACCTGGCCAGTCGTGATGCACGGTGGATGGGCAAGCTGTACAACTTTTTGGGATTGTCGGTTGGCATCAACCTGCCGAACATGCCGCGTGAAGAAAAGCAGGCGGCTTACCGGGCAGACATCACCTACGGCACCAACAACGAATACGGCTTTGACTACTTGCGTGACAACATGGTGTACGAGGCCGCAGATCGGGTGCAACGCGGTTTGAACTATGCCATTGTGGACGAAGTTGACTCTATCCTGATTGACGAGGCGCGCACCCCGCTCATCATCAGCGGACAGGCAGAAGATCACACCAGTTTGTACCAGTCCATCAAGCTGATCGTGCCAAAACTGGAGAAGCAGGAAGGCGAAGCCGACCCGCACACCGGCGAAGGCATCACCAAGGTGGGTGATTTCACCATTGATGAAAAAGGCCACCAGGTGTTTCTGACTGAGCGCGGCCATGAACGGGCCGAGAGCATCCTGTTTGAAATGGGCCTGATTCCTGAAGGTGCCAGTCTGTATGACCCCGCCAACATCACGCTGATGCACCACCTGTACGCGGCGCTGCGGGCGCAGCACCTTTACCACCGTGACCAGCACTATGTGGTGCAGGCGGGCGAAGTGGTGATTGTGGATGAGTTCACTGGCCGTCTGATGACCGGCAGGCGCTGGAGCGACGGTCTGCACCAGGCAGTGGAGGCGAAGGAAGGCGTGGCGATTCAGCCCGAAAACCAAACCATGGCGTCGATCACCTTCCAGAATTACTTCCGCCTTTACGCCAAGCTGGCCGGCATGACCGGCACGGCTGACACCGAAGCCTACGAATTTCAGGAAATTTACGGGCTGGAAACTGTGGTCATGCCCCCCAATAGGCCAAGTCAGCGCGATGACCAGCTTGACCGTGTGTACAAGACCACGCGCGAAAAATACGCGGCGGCCATTGCCGACATCCGTGAATGTCATGAGCGCGGCCAGCCCGTGCTGGTGGGCACCACCTCAATTGAAAATTCCGAGATCATTGCCGATTTGCTGACGAAGGAAAAACTGCCGCACCAGGTGCTCAACGCCAAGCAGCATGCCCGTGAGGCCGACATTGTGGCCCAGGCCGGTCGCCCCAAAATGATCACGATTGCCACCAACATGGCTGGTCGGGGTACCGACATTGTGCTGGGCGGCAACGTCAGCAAGACCATCGAAACCATTGAGTTGGATGACACGCTGGATGCCGCGCAGAAGCAGCAGCAAATCGAAGTCGTGCAGGCGCAATGGGCGCTAGACCACGCACAAGTGACCGGGCTCGGTGGCCTGCGCATCATTGCCACCGAACGCCATGAGTCGCGCCGCATTGACAACCAGTTGCGCGGCCGATCAGGTCGCCAGGGTGACCCGGGCTCCTCACGTTTTTACCTGAGTCTGGACGATTCACTGATGCGCATCTTTGCAGGTGAACGCGTCAAGGCCATCATGGACCGCTTGAAAATGCCCGAGGGCGAGGCTATTGAGGCCGGCCTTGTCACCCGCAGCATCGAGAGTGCCCAGCGCAAGGTGGAAGCGCGCAACTTTGACATGCGCAAGCAATTGCTTGAATACGACGATGTGTCCAATGACCAGCGCAAGGTGATTTATCAACAACGCAACGAAATCCTGGATGCCACTGACCTCAGCGCCCAGATCCAGTCGCTGCGTGAAGGCTGCTTTGAAGACCTGGTGCGCCAACATGTGCCGGCCGAGTCGGTTGAAGAGCAATGGGACTTGCCCGCACTGGAAAAGGCGCTGTCTGACGAGTGGCAAATGACGCTTGCGTTGCAGCAACAGGTGAATGCGGCTTCGGCCATCACCGACGACGACATCCTCGACACCGTGCGAAACCACGTGAACCAGGTGTTTGATGAAAAAGTCGCCCTGGTCGGGTCAGAAAACTTCACCCAATTCGAGCGCATGGTGCTGTTGCAAAGCATTGACAGCAACTGGCGTGACCACCTGAGTTCGCTGGACTATTTGCGCAAGGGCATTCACCTGCGGGGTTATGCCCAGAAGCAACCCAAACAGGAATACAAGCGCGAAGCTTTCGAGCTGTTTGGTCAGATGCTGGATGCCGTCAAGAATGAAGTCACCAAGGTGCTGATGACGGTTCGCATCCAGTCCAACGAAGAAGTGGCTGCTGCTGCCGTAGAGATGGAAAACCGGGGCGAGCGCATCAGCAACGTGACTTACACAGCGCCCACCGAGACCGGTGAGGTGGAGACGCTGGTGGATGAGTCGACGGTGAAAGCTGCTGTGCTGCGTGTTGGGCGTAACGACCCTTGCCCTTGTGGAAGTGGTAAAAAATACAAGCAATGCCACGGCAAGCTGGCCTGATGGCCTGAACACCACCAAATCGGGCCGTGTGCCCGATTTTTTTCGATCAAAATCTCCTGCCCCAATTGTTAGTCTTTTGAAAGTCCGCCATGTCCGTCAATCTGTCTGCCCCCAACCCTGCCGAGTTGTTTCCCATTGCCGGTGTGCGCATCGGTGTCACCGAGGCGGGCATCCGCAAAGCCAATCGCAAGGATTTGTCCGTGGTGTTGATCGACGAGGGTGCGTCAGTCGCCGGGGTGTTCACCCAAAACCGATTTTGTGCCGCACCGGTACAGATTTGCCGTGAGCACTTGGCGCGCGGCGACGGCATTCGCGCCATGCTGATCAACACAGGCAACGCCAACGCTGGCACTGGTGAAGACGGTCGGGCGCGTGCCGGTCGCACCTGTCAGGCATTGGCGGCGCGCCTCGGGCTGAAAGATTCGCAAGTGCTGCCGTTTTCCACCGGTGTCATCATGGAAACCCTGCCGATTGACCGGATTGAAGCCGGGCTGGACGCCGCCATTCAGGATGCAAAATCTGACAACTGGCTGCGTGCGTCGGAGGCCATCATGACCACCGACACCGTGGCCAAGGCATTTGGTACGCAGGTGATGATTGACGGTGTGTTGGTCAGCATCACCGGCATCAGCAAGGGGGCAGGCATGATTCGTCCCAACATGGCCACCATGCTCGGCTTCATCGCCACCGATGCCTGCGTCAGCCAAAGCCTCATGAAACAACTGGCCACCGAGTTGGCCGAGGGCTCGTTCAACCGCGTCACGGTCGATGGTGACACGTCCACCAACGACTCCTTTGTGGTGATCGCCACCCACAAGGCGGCCCATGCGCCGATCAGTTCGCTCGACAGCGCGGCTGGCCAGGCCCTCAAAGCGGCCATGCTGGGGGTGGCACAAAAGCTGGCACAAGCCATCGTGCGCGACGGGGAGGGCGCCACCAAGTTCATTGCGATTCGGGTTGAGGGCGGCAAAACCCAGGCCGAGTGCCGCCTGGTGGC
>CAISLL010000158.1 GCA_903886165.1 uncultured beta proteobacterium
AAGGCCGCCAGCCGGGTCAACGAGCCCAGCATTTGCGCCGCTGTGCCCTCAAACAACCGCCCACAGCCGGCGCTGAACAAGGTGTCGCCGCAAAAAAGCACTGGGTCTTGTAAGGGTATATGGCCAAAGTAGGCAATGTGGCCAGCGGTGTGGCCAGGCACCAGTAACACCTCAAAGTGCAGGCCCAAAGGGGTGATGACAGCGCTTTCGCCAAGACGTTGCAACGGCTCCGGCATGCGCTCACCGGCCGGGCCGTACACCTGGGCCCCGGTGGCCTGGCGCAAGGCATCGACCCCACCCGTGTGGTCGCCGTGGTGGTGCGTGACTAGAATTGCCTCCAAGGTCAAACCGTTTTGCTGCAGGACGGCGAAAACGGGTTGGGCATCCCCAGGATCCACCACCAGCGCCCGACGTCCGTCGTGCAACATCCAGATGTAGTTGTCGTCAAAAGCAGGGATTGGAATTAACTTCATGGGCGATCAAATTATAGATTTGCATGACTGGCTGGCGACCCCCCCTGGAGCTTACCTGCTGGCGTGGGAGCATGAGCAGGTGGCTGCGGCGGTGTCCGATGTGTTTGGTTTTCATGCCCTGCAACTGGGTTTCCCCGAGCTTGATGCGCTGGTGGCCAACCGCATGCCGCACCGCTGGCTGGCAACTGAAAGCGTTCACGAGAAAGCGGCTTTTGTGACCAACTTTGCGGCCTTGCCGTTTCCGGCCAACAGCCTCGATCTGGTGGTGTTGCCGCATGCCCTGGAACTGACGGCTGATCCGCATGCGGCGTTGCGCGAAGTCGCGCGGGTGCTGGTGCCCGAGGGACGGGTGGTGATTTGTGGTCTGAACCCGATGAGCCTGTGGGGCTTTCGCCAGTACCGCGCGCACATGTACCGCCGGTTTGGCTGGAACCACATGTTTTTGCCTGAGGCAGGTGAGTTCATTGGCTACCTGCGCATGCGTGACTGGTTGCGTCTGTTGGGCCTTGACATTGAGTCTGGCCAGTTTGGCTGTTATCGCCCGGCATTGGCCAGCCCGGCGTGGCTGTCACGCTTTTCCTGGATGGACCGCGCTGGCGCACGCTGGTGGCCGATACTCGGCGCTGTTTATTGCCTGGTGGCGGTCAAGCGGGTGCATGGCATGACCCTGCTCAACCCCGCGCGCAAGCCCGCCATCAGGTTGGTAAATACACCTGTTTCTGTAGCAAATAGCACAGGTAATTAAAGGGCTATAGCATTAAAACACATATAAAACTGACTGAGGTTGTCGACTTGAATTTGATTGACATTTACACCGACGGCGCCTGTAAAGGCAATCCAGGGCCAGGCGGCTGGGGTGCCCTGTTGAAATCGGCAGATGCTCAAAAGGAACTCTATGGCGGGGAGTTGGGAACCACCAACAACCGCATGGAAATGCTCGCAGTGATCGAGGCCCTGACCGCTCTGAAGCGCCCGTGCAAGGTGACGCTGCACGTCGACAGCCAGTATGTGCTCAAGGGCATGACGGAATGGCTGCCCGGCTGGAAGGCACGCGGCTGGAAAACCGCCACCAAAGCGCCGGTGAAAAATGTGGATTTGTGGCAACGGCTGGATGCCCTGGTCAATAACGGGCACCATCAGATTGATTGGCGCTGGGTGCGCGGCCACAACGGCGACCCCGGCAATGAGCGTGCCGACGAATTGGCCAACAAGGGCGTGGCGATGGCTTTGAGCCAACGCTGAACCGCCGCCGACTGTTCTGGAGCATCACACCATGGTTTCCAAAGTTTCTTTTGTTGCAGCGGCCGTGCTTGGGATCGCAATCGCCGGTTCGGCGGGCTGGTGGCTGCAATCGCGACCAACCGCACCCACCCACATCACCGGTGCTGGTGCTGGCGCAAGCGCCATCGCCAGCACCGGCAAACCCGATGGCAGTGCGGCGCCCGCCGCACGGGTTGCCGGTGTGGAAGTGGCCAAGGTCCAGGCCCAGACCCTGCGTGACGACGCGCAGGCGGTGGGTAGTTTGCGCGCTCGCCAAAGTGTGATGCTGCGCCCGGAACTGGTCGGGCGCATCACCGCGCTCAACTTCAAGGACGGCGGCCCGGTGCGCAAGGGGCAAATCCTGGTGCAGTTTGATGACCAGCTGCAGCAGGCCGAATTGCAGCAAATGCAGGCACAGCTGGCCATTGCCCAGGCCAGTCTGAAGCGCACCCAGGAACTGGTGGCGCAGAACTTCATGGCGCAGCAAACCCTTGACAGCAGCGCCGCCAACCTGAAGGTGGCACAAGCGCAGCTGGCATTGGCGCAGGCGCGGCTGAACCGCATGGCGGTTCGCGCACCGTTTGATGGCACAGCCGGCATCCGGTTGGTCAGCGTGGGTGACTACGTGAAAGACGGTGCCGATCTGGTGGCACTGGAGGACACGCGCCAGATGTTGGTGGACTACCGTGTGCCCGAGCGTGTCGGGGGCAAGCTCAAACCCGGTCAAACGGTGGAGCTGGTGTTGGACGCGCTGCCGGGGCGAGCTTTTAGTGCGGTGGTGGAAGCGGTCGAGCCCTTGATGGATGCCACTGGCCGTTCGGTCGCGGTGCGCGCGGTGGTCTCGGGCGCGGGCAAACCCAAGGACAAATCTGCTGCCAAGCCGACGCGCCAGGCTGACGCCCAATCGCTTGCGGCGGGTGACAAAGAGACCGCCAACCCCGCCGGGGACGGGTCGATGCTGCGCTCGGGCATGTTTGCCCGTGTCACCACCGTGTTTTCTGTCAACGAGGCGGCGCTGATGGTGCCGGAGGAGGCCATCGTGCCCCAGGGCAACCGCCAATTGGTCTACAAACTGGTGCAGCCAGAGCCCGGGACGAACCTGCCACCGGACGTGAAATTTGTGTCACTGCGGCAAGAAGTCAAGCTGGGTGTGCGACGCCAGGGCAAGGTCGAAATTCTGGATGGTGTGGCCCTGGGCGACACGGTGGTGGTGGCGGGCCAGCAGCGCCTGCAAAAAGATGGGTCACCGGTGCGCATTGTGGAGCTGGGCAAGCCCGCAGCCAAAGCCTCCGGGCCGCAAAACCCGGCGTCGGCAGGGGCTGCCGCCGGTGCCGCAGCACCAGCCCCTGCCGCCAGCCGTTAAGTCGCAGGCACAATCACCATGCAACTGGCTGAAACCTCCATCCGCCGCCCGGTATTTGCCACCGTGCTCTCTTTGCTGATTGTGTTGATTGGCGCGGTCTCGTTCAACGGACTGACGGTGCGTGAATACCCCAAGATTGACGAACCGGTGGTGTCGGTCACCACCTCGTTTGCAGGCGCGTCCAGCGAAGTCATGGAGGCCCAGGTCAGCAAGGTGCTGGAAGACTCGCTCTCGGGCATTGAAGGCGTGGACGTGATCACCTCCACCAGCCGCCAGGAGCGCAGCCAGATTTCTGTCAAGTTTGCCCTGACCCGTGACGCCGACGCAGCCGCCGCCGATGTGCGCGACAAGGTCACCCGGGTGCGCCAGCGCTTGCCGCAGGGCATTGACGAGCCGGTCATTGCCAAGGTCGAGGCCGAGTCATTCCCGGTGATTTTCCTGGCACTCAGTTCCGACACCCACAATGCGCTGCAACTCTCCGAGATGGCCAACACACTGGTCAAGCCGGTGCTGCAGACTGCGCCCGGCGCGGCTGAAGTCAATATCTTTGGCGAGCGCAAGTTTTCCATGCGCATCTGGGTCGACCCCGACAAACTCGCAGCCTACAAGCTCACCGTGCAAGACCTCGAAGACGCCCTGCGCCGCGCCAATCTGGAAGTGCCGGCCGGCCGCATTGAAAGTGCGCAACGCGAGTTCAATGTGACCGCGGCCACCGACTTGCAGCGTCCGCAGGAATTTGCCCAGGTGGTGATCCGCAGCGTCAATGGACAAGCCATCCGCATCGGCGACGTGGCCCGGGTGCAGGAAGCGCCGGTGGACGAGCGCTCGTTTGTGCGCCTGAATGGCCGTGACGCCGTGGGTGTTGGCGTGGTACGGCAAAGCACCGCCAACCCGCTTGATTTGTCGGCGGGCGTGCGCGGCCTGCTGGACAAGTTGCGCCGCGACCTGCCGCCCGGCGTCAGCATTGAGGTGGCCAACGACAACTCGGTGTTTATTGACCAGTCCATCAAGGCGGTGTTCAAGACCATTGTGGAAGCGGCGGTGCTGGTGGCGCTGGTGATTTTTGTCTTTTTGCGCACGCTGCGCGCCTCGCTGATCCCGCTGGTCACCATCCCGGTGGCGCTGATTGGCACCTTTGCCATGATGGCGCTGGCGGGCTTCAGCATCAACACCCTCACCTTGCTGGCGCTGGTGCTGGCGATTGGTCTGGTGGTGGATGACGCCATCGTGATGCTGGAGAACATCTACCGCCACATTGAAGAAGGCTTGCCGCCGTTTCAGGCCGCCATCAAGGGTGCGCGCGAGGTCGGTTTTGCCATTGTGGCCATGACCATGACGCTGGTGGCAGTGTATGCACCGCTGGCGTTTTCACCAGGGCGCACCGGGCGCCTGTTCACCGAATTTGCGTTGGCGCTGGCCGGGGCCGTGGTGATCTCGGGCCTGGTGGCGCTCACCTTGTCGCCGATGTTGTCGTCGCTTTTGCTCAGGCACAACCCCAAGCCGAGCTGGTTTGACGCGCACATGGAAAACCTGCTGCAGTGGGCCACCCGCACCTACAGCCGATTGCTGGCCTGGTCGCTGATGCGGCGATATCTGGTGCTGCTGGTGATGCTGGCCAGCGGCCTTGTGACCTGGTGGACCCTGGGTGACCTCAAGCGGGAACTTTCCCCCATGGAAGACCGGGGCGTGGTGCTGGCGCGCATCAATGCGCCCGATGGTGCCACCCTGGCCTATACCGACCGCTATGCCAAAAACATCGAGCGCATCGCCGAAGACTACCCCGAGTTCGACCGTATTTTTTCCACTATTGGCAACCCCACGGTGTCGCAGGGCAACATCTTCTTTCGGGCGACCCCCTGGGATGAGCGCACGCGCACCACGCTGGAGATGGCGCGCGCCATGACACCGCGGGTGTCAGGCTTGCCGGGTGTGACGGCCATCCCCATCACCCCGCCGTCGCTGGGGCAGGGGTTCAGCAGCCGCCCGATTGAGTTCGTCATCATCACCTCCGAGAGTTACCAGAACCTGGCACAAACCGTGCGCGCGTTTCAGGACGAGCTCGCCACAAACCCCGGCTTTGTGCAGGTTGACACTGATTTGCGCCTGAACAAGCCCGAAATCAAGCTGGAAGTGGACCGTGAGCGCGCCGCTGACATGGGTGTCAGTGTGGATGTGATCGCGCGTGCCATCGAGACCATGCTGGGCGGTCGCAAGGTCACACGCTACAAGCGCGACGGTGAACAGTACGACGTGATCGTGCAAACCAACGTCTCGGGCCGCGACACACCCGATGACATTGAAAAAATCTTCGTGCGTGGCAAAGGCACGGAACTGATACCGCTCTCAAGCCTGGTCAAAATCCGCGAGGTGGTGGTACCGCGCGAGCTGATTCACTTTGGCCAGCGCCGGTCAGCCACCATCACCTCCAACCTTTCGGTCGACTACTCGGTTGGGGAAGCTTTGCAGTTCATGGATGCCACCGCGAAAAAGGTGCTCAAGCCTGGCTACGCCACTGATCTGAATGGCATCAGCCGCGAGTTCAAGAAGTCGTCCGACTCCCTCAGTGTGGTGTTTGCGCTGGCGCTGCTGTTCATCTTTCTGGTGCTGGCGGCGCAATTTGAGAGTTTTGTGGATCCGTTTGTGATTCTGTTCAGCGTGCCCTTGTCGATGGCCGGTGCGCTGCTGGCGCTCAGGTGGTCGGGTGGCACACTCAACGTGTTCAGCCAGATTGGCCTGATCACGCTGGTCGGCCTGATCACCAAACACGGCATCCTGATCGTCGAGTTTGCCAACCAGTTGCGGGAGCAAGGCATGGGCACCCTGGCCGCCATCCAGCAGTCGGCGGCGCAGCGCCTGCGCCCGATCATGATGACCACCGGTGCCATGGTGCTGGGGCCGCGCCGCTGGCCTTTGCCACCGGTGCCGGTGCCGAGAGTCGGCAGCAAATTGGCTGGGTGATTGTGGGCGGCATGAGCCTGGGCACCTTGCTGACAGTGTTTGTGGTGCCCACCATGTACACCTTGCTGGCGCGAAAACACGCGCCGGGTCCCATCAAAGAGCCTGAAACCGGAGGAACTCATGGCGACACGCCGAACAATCAAGACTGACGTTCCCAGTGCCGCGCCCGCAGCACCAGCCGACAACCGTCCAAGCCGGCATAACTTCTGGGCACTACTGTAAGTCTGTCACGCCCCGTTCGACCCGGTTTTCGCGGTTCTCATGACGCGATCCAACGCGCCGGGACAGTTCCACTCTCACTTGTTTTTTGAGTCGATGTCCCACACAGCCGTTTGCACCAATCGCTGGACCATGGTGTCCAGGCCCACACCGCCCTTGGCGCTTTGTGAGAAGCCCATCACACTGGTGCTGGATTCACCGACTTCCATCTTGAGCTCTTTGTAACCTTGGGCCACCTGTGCCGTGGTGTTGGCATTCATGATCTTGTAACGCATGCCCACCAGCCAGACGCCGGATGAGTCACCGGTTTTAACCGTGCCCAGAGCCGAGCCCGCCACCGAACTGGCCGTACTGCCGCCAAACTGGCTGACCAAGCCACCGATGGCTTTTCCGTCAAAACCACTCGTGTTGGTGGCGATTTGCTCGGTCTTGAGAATGTCGAACTTGACGATCCACTTGGTGGATTTGAGCTTGCCCGCCTGCATGGTTTTGCGCGCTTTCGCCGCGTCGCCCAGGTTGTAGGCCAAAGAAATCTCATTCAGCAGATTTCCAAGATTGGCCCGTTCGAGCACCTGAAAATTGGCCGCTGACAGCTCCAACTCGGCGAAGTCTGCGATGTTGTTGGCTGAGAATTTCTGGATGAAGGTGGCGTTGTTGCTCTTGATCTCGCCTGGAATGACAACAAGCGACGGCCCCTTCTTTTTGACATTGGTGTAGACGACCTCCTTGTAGGCTGCCTTGTCCGCCGCAGCGTTTGCCTTTTCTGAAGTAGAACTTCCTGCTGTCGGAGACGCATTGCCAAATGTTGGTGAGCCAGACTTGGTGGCAGATGAGCTTGATTCAGCTGTGGCGGTATTTTTGCCAGCGTCAGCAGCCTTGGGTGCGGTTTCCATGCAGCCCGTCACGGTCCACGCTATCAGACCCGCCAGGGCCATGCGCCGAAACAGGCGAAGTGATGATTTCAATGTCTTTCTCCTTGATGCAAATATAGGTTTGCCAACGCAGATGCCATATAGCGATTTCCAAAATTGGACGACGCCTACAGCACAGGGTCAAGGCTTGCTACATGAAGCACCACCGGGGCAGTGAGCCTCCATTGTAGGAGGCACCATTGCCACACCACTTCGGCAATCGTGTGCGCACGGGTAGTCTGGCCGCAGGGTCTGTGGGTCTGCTTGGTGCGCCAACGAACAGACTGGCCAGCATGAACCTTTTATCCTATTTTCCTCAGTTCACCCTCCTAAAATTCGCACGAACTGAGGCCTGATGCG
>CAISLL010000159.1 GCA_903886165.1 uncultured beta proteobacterium
ACTGCAACTGGCCGACGTGCTGGACGGCTACCAAAGCTACCGCGCCGATTGGCTGGCGGACTGGGCAGCAGGGCGTGATGTGTTGCGCGGTGCCGGTGTTGCCAATGGCGCGGCGACTTTACCGCCCGAACACGCATGGCAAGCCCAGCTTTGGCGCGACATCCGCCAGGATGTGGGCCCGGATCTTGAAGACAGCTCACGCGCCGCCGTGCACGAGCGTTTTCTGGCCGCCATGACCAGCGTCAAGCGCCAATTTGACGCCACTGGCCAGCGCCCAGCCGGGTTGCCGGCGCGGCTGGTGGTGTTTGGTGTCTCGTCGCTGCCGATGCAACTGGTGCAGGCCCTGGCCGCGCTGGGTCAGGTGTGCCAGGTGTTGCTGCTGGTGCAAAACCCTTGCCAGTATTTCTGGGGCGACCTGGTGGAAGGCCACGCTGCCCTGCGCGCGCAGGTGTGTCGCCGCCAGAGCCCCAAGCCGTCAACCGGACAGATGTCGGCCCCATTGTCTACGCTGCAGATCGCGCAGCCGCCCGCTGCCACCCATCCCCTGCTGGCCTCCTGGGGCAAGCAGGGGCGAGACTACTTGCACCTGCTGGACGGTTTTGACGCGCCCGAGCAGTACCGCCAGCACTGGTCGCGTGTGGATGTGTTTGTGGACCCCGCCACGGCCACACCCGAGCGGCCCGTCAGCCAGCTGGCGCTGTTGCAGTCCGCCATGTTGAATCTGACGCCAGAACCTGAGGCACCGCAAGCTTTGCCGGATGATGCCTCCATTGAATTTGTCAGCGCCCACAGCGCCCAGCGTGAGCTCGAAGTGCTGCATGACCGCCTGCTGGCCTGGTTTGAGACCGACCCGGCCTTGAAGCCGCGCGATGTCATGGTGATGGTGCCCGACATGGAGGCCTTTGCGCCGCACATTCAGGCGGTGTTTGGCCGTTTTGCGCCGGGGCAGCAGGGGTTCATCCCGTATTCGGTGGCCGACACCACGGCGCGTTCGTCCCCGCTGGTGCAGGCGCTGGAGCAGTTGCTGCACTTGCCCAACGCCCGCCTGACCCTGATTGAGTGGGCCAGCCTGTTCGAGGTGGCGGCGGTGCGCAAGCGCTTTCATGTCGCTGAGACCGATGTCCAGTTGCTGCAAGAGTGGCTCGCCCAAGCCGGAGTGCGCTGGGGTCTGGATGCGTCGCACCGCCAGCTCTGGGGTTTGCCCGCCGGCACACCCGGCCTGGCACAAAACACCTGGGCTTTCGGCCTGCGCCGCCTACTGCTGGGTTATGCGCTGGGAACCGGCGATGAGCCCGTCTGGCAGGGCGTTCTGGCCCAACCGGCACTGAGTGGTCTGAGTGCGCCTTTGATGGCCGCGCTGCTGGACTGGCTGCAAGCCACCAATGACATGCTGGCAGCCTTGTCGCAGGATCAGACCCCTGCGCAGTGGATCCACACCCTGAACCAGTTGGTGCAGCGCTTTTTTGCCCCGGCAGACGACGGTGATGAACAGGCCATCGCGCGCCTGCTGGCGCCCTTGCAAAGCTGGCTTGCCGCTTGCGATGCGGCGCAACTTGACAGCGCCTTGCCGCTCGACGTGGTGCGCGAGCACTGGCTTACGCAAATTGAGGTGGGTAGCCTGCAGCAGCGATTTTTTGGCGGTGGCGTGCAGTTTGGCACCCTGATGCCGATGCGCTCGATCCCGTTTGCGGTGATTGGCCTGCTCGGCATGAACGACGGCG
>CAISLL010000160.1 GCA_903886165.1 uncultured beta proteobacterium
GTATTGTCCATGAAACGTTTTTGGTTGTTGTTTTCCCAATCTGTCACGGTGCTGCTGGCGGCTTATTTTGTTGTTGGCACACTCAAACCGGGCTGGCTGGACATGCGCGGCGGGAGGTTCGGCACCGTGGCTGTGCTGGAGGTGCCGGCAAACACAACCACAGCCACCGCCATTCCGCCAGGCAGTTTCCGACTTGCAGCGCAAAAATCATCGCTCGCCGTGGTCAGCATCAACACCAGTAAAAACGCCCGCAAAGACGCACCCAACAGCGACCCCTGGTTCCGTTTCTTTTTCGGTGACCAGCAAAACGAACCACAGGTCGGACTGGGCAGCGGCGTGATCGTGAGCGCCGACGGCTACATCCTGACCAACAACCATGTTGTCGAAAGCGCAGATGAAATTGAAGTCATCCTCAACGACAGTCGTCGCGCTCGCGCCAAGGTCATTGGCACTGACCCCGATTCGGATCTGGCGGTCCTCAAAATTGAACTCGATCGGCTGCCGGTGATCGTGCTGGGAAGTTCCGACAGCCTGCAGGTGGGTGACCAGGTGCTGGCCATCGGCAACCCTTTTGGCGTCGGCCAGACGGTGACCAGCGGCATCGTCAGTGCACTTGGGCGCAACCAGCTGGGTATCAACACCTTTGAGAACTTCATCCAGACCGATGCAGCCATCAACCCCGGCAACTCGGGCGGTGCGCTGGTGGACATCAGCGGCAACCTGCTGGGCATCAACACCGCCATCTACTCGCGTTCCGGCGGCAGCATGGGCATCGGTTTTGCGATTCCCGTGTCCACCGCCAAACTGGTGCTCGAAGGCATCGTGAGAGACGGACAGGTGACGCGTGGCTGGATCGGTGTGGAACCCAACGATCTGACACCTGAACTGGCGCAAACGTTTGGCGTGGAGGCGAGTCAGGGCGTGATCATCACCGGCGTGCTGCAAAACGGCCCTGCGGCCAAGGGCGGCATGAAACCTGGCGACGTGGTCACCGCAGTGGCAGGCAAGGAAGTCCGCAACGTAGCCGAGTTATTGACACAGGTCGCCTCCCTGAAACCTGGAGGCGCAGCCGTTTTTGAGATTCAGAGGGCAAGCGGAAAAACTGAATTACAGGTGACGCCGGGTGTGCGCCCAAGACCGCGACAACGCGCGGAGTAGCCCGGATTTCAGGTGGATTCGGCCACATCGTCCGGTTTTTTGGTGTGCCGGATAAAAATTTGTGCGGCCCAGATGCCCACCTCGTACAGACAGACCATGGGAATGGCCAACGCAAGCTGCGACACCACGTCAGGCGGTGTGACGATGGCCGCGATGATGAACGCCAGCACCACAAAATAACCGCGAAACTCCTTCAGTTTCTCGATGCTGAAAATGCCCATGCGTGCCAGCACCACCACCACCACCGGTACTTCAAAGGCGAGGCCAAAGGCCAGAAACATTGACAACACAAAGCCCAGGTAGGCCTCAATGTCAGGCGAGGCGGTGATGCTGGCGGGCGCGAAACTTTGAATAAACGCAAACACCCTGCCAAACACAAAGAAGTAACAAAACGCCACACCGACAAAAAACAGCACCGTACTCGACACCACCAGCGGCATTACCAATTTTTTCTCATGTGAATACAAACCGGGGGCCACAAACGCCCACATCTGGTAAAGCACCACAGGCAAGGCCAGCATGAAGGCCACCATCAAGAGCACCTTGAGCGGCACCATGAACGGCGAGATGACCGACGTGGCAATCATGGTGGCACCTTTTGGTAAATGAGCCACCAACGGGGCGGCCATGAAGTCATACAAGGCGGCCGGCCCGGGGTAGACACCCAAGGCGATGGCAACGACAGCAATGGCGAGCGCGGCTTTCACCAGCCGGTCGCGCAACTCGACCAGATGGGTCACAAACGGTTGTTCTGTGCCAGCGAGTTCGTCGGTTTTTTTAGAGGAATCAGTCATCAATTGAACTTGGTGGGACGATAACGCGCCACCCGCGCAGCACCCGACAAGGCTCGGGTACGCACACCCGCACGGGCCTTGAACCAGTTAGGCGTGGCACCTTGTTTCAGGCGCCAGTTTTTCTTCGGGTGGCGGTACGCGGGCGGGGTTTCCAGCAACGTGGAGCCGCCATCTGGCAGCCCTTCAGACGCGGAGTTGGTCGCCTCCGCCCAGGACTTTTCAAATTCTGCGGCATTGGTCTGAATGGACTGGCTGACTTCTTGGGCCGCGCCTTCCACCGACGCCTTCATTTTCTTGAGTTCATCAAGCTCCATCGAGCGACTGACCTCGGCCTTGACGTCAGACACATAACGTTGCGCCTTGCCGATCAGGGTGCCAATGGTACGAGCCACGCGCGGCAATTTTTCCGGCCCGATGACGATCAAGGCCACAGCACCGATCATCACCAGTTTGGAAAGGCCCAGGTCAATCATGAAACTCCCGCTTGGTACCTAGGCAGGTCATCAGGACTTCTGCTTGGCTTCAACGTCAATCGTGGTTTTCTCGGGCGCCGCTGTGGCATTGGCGACCTGTGAGGCTGCCTCGGGTTTGCTCTCTGGCGCACTGCCGCCGTCTTTCATGCCGTCCTTGAATCCCTTGACAGCACCACCCAGGTCGCCGCCAATGTTTTTGAGTTTTTTGGTGCCAAACACCAAAATCACGATGACCAACACAATCAACCAGTGCCATATAGAAAATGAACCCATGAAAGTCTCCTAACGAATTGTTGAAATTTTAAGCGGCAGACAGGGCTGCAGCGCTCAGGCGTTTTAATTTAACCCCGCAACCAGGGGCGCGGACCACCCATCACGTGCACATGCAGGTGGTGCACCTCTTGCGCACCTTCGGCCCCGGTGTTGCAAAGCGTGCGGAAACCCCCTTCAGGGTAAGGGTTGCAGCCCTCCTGCAAGGCCAGTTTGGGAATCATGACCATCATGCGCCCCATCAGCGCTGCGTGCTCATCGGCCAGCAGCGCCATGGACGGAATGTGCAACTTGGGGACAACCAGAAAGTGTACGGGTGCCCACGGGTGAATGTCATGAAAGGCATACAGCTCGTCATCCTGGTAAACCAGCTTCGACGGGATCTTGCCGGCGATGATCTTGCAAAACAGGCAATCCGGGTCATGTGGCACAACGTGTTCAATCATGCGGAGATCTCCATCGGCAAACCTTTGTTCAAGCGCACCATGCCGGTCACGATGCGGTACAGAAACCAGACCGAAATTGCCAGCCAGGCCAACCAGCCGGGCAGGAAAAGCAGCAGCCAAAGGGGAGCCGTCACGGCATACAGCAGCGCCGCAATGATGACCGTGCGAATGCGCCAGCGAAAATGTGAGGCATGCCAGGTGCCATGTGCATCGCCCCGCTTGACCAGGTCAATCACCAGGGCAATCACCAGCAGCATCGGGCCAAACTGGCCACCCGGAATGAGGGCACCCACCGCCACGATCAGGTGCAGGATGTAACTGACGGTACCCCAGGCGTTCAGGCCATTCAGGGTTTGGACATCCAGCTCGCGCTGTTCGCCTGGGTTGTTGCCCTGGCTGGAGAAATCTTCGGTCATGGGGTGCCTCCTTGCACTTGTGCCTCACGCGCCTTCACTTTGCGCAAGGCTTTTTCTTCAATGCCGCTGGTGCCTTCGCGTCGCTCAAGTTCAGCGATCACGTCTGCCGGGCGCAGGCCGTAGTGGGCCAGTGCGATCATGCTGTGAAACCACAGGTCGGCCACTTCACAGACAATTTTCCTGTGATCGCCGCCATGGTCGGCATCCTTGGCGGCCATCACCACCTCGGTGGCTTCTTCACCAATTTTTTTCAAAAAGGCGTCCGGCCCCTTGTGCAGCAGGCGCGCCACGTAGCTGGTCTGGGGGTCGCCACCGTGTGCCGGCAGGCGTGACTCAATCACGGAGGCCAGGGCGGCCAGGGAATCGGCTGAATTGTGTTCAGTGGACATCAGGTTTTGTAAATGGTTTGCGGGTCTTTGATAACCGGGTCAACAACTTTCCAGGCGCCATTGTCATACACGCTGTAAAAACAGCTGTGCCGACCGGTGTGGCAAGCCAGACCCGGTGTGTGGCCTGTTTGTGTGACCTTGAGCAAAATCACGTCGGCATCACAGTCGACGCGAATCTCATGCACGTTTTGCACGTGGCCGGACTCCTCACCCTTGAACCACAGCCTGTTGCGCGAGCGGCTGAAATACACGGCCTGTCCCAACTCAGCGGTTTTTTGCAGCGCCTCGCGGTTCATCCAGGCCATCATCAGGACGTCGTTCGAGCCCTGTTCCTGCGCAATCGCGGGAATCAGGCCTTGTGCATCCCATTTGAGTGTGTCTAACCAGTTCATGGGTCAATTGTGATGGATTATTTTTAGCTACAACTAAGGTAGCTACTTGCAATTTAAATATAAAGGCTGAAGGCAGAAAAGACTGATAATTTCTAGGCCACGCAGGCAGACGGCCTGCCACGGTGCCGCGTCGAGCCAACGGTCAGAGCCGGACCGGAATGCCGCGCTCGGCCATGCGGGCTTTGGCTTGCGCCACGGTGAATTCACCATAGTGAAAGATGCTGGCAGCAAGCACGGCGTCGGCGTGGCCGAGCTGGATGCCGTCTGCCAGATGGTCGAGCGTGCCGACACCGCCCGATGCGATGACCGGCACACTCACCGCATCGCTTACCGCACGGGTTAGCTCCAGATCAAAGCCAGCCTTGGTGCCGTCCCGGTCCATGCTGGTGAGCAATATCTCACCAGCGCCAAACTCGGCCATTTGTGTGGCCCAGGCCACCGCGTCCAAGCCGGTGTTTTTGCGTCCACCGTGGCTGTACACATCCCAGCCCTCACCCACCGGCAGGCCAGTGGTATTCAGTCGCATAGCGTCTGCCCCCCGGCGCCGTTTTGCATCAATGGCCACCACGATGCACTGGGCGCCATATTTGCGCGACACCTCTTGAATCACCTGCGGGTTGGCCAGGGCCGCCGAGTTAAAGCTGGTCTTGTCAGCGCCGGCATTGAGCAGGCGGCGCACGTCGTTCACCGTGCGGACACCGCCGCCCACCGTGAGCGGAATGAACACCTGGGAAGCCACGGCTTCGATGATGTGCAAGATCAGATCGCGCCCATCGCTGGTGGCAGTGATGTCCAGAAAGGTTAACTCGTCGGCGCCCTGCTCGTTGTAGCGTGCCGCAATTTCCACCGGGTCGCCGGCATCGCGCAGTTCAACAAAGTTCACGCCCTTGACGACGCGGCCACCGGTCACGTCAAGGCAGGGGATGATTCGCTTGGCCAGCATCAACCGTTCAACTCATCAGCTCGCGCCTGTGCGGCTTCAAAGTCGAGGTCGCCGCTGTAAATGGCACGGCCACAGATCACGCCTTCAACGCCTTCGTCTTCCACAGCGCAGAGTGCTTCGATGTCCGCCATGTTGGACAAGCCGCCCGATGCAATCACGGGGATCGTCAGCGCCTGGGCCAGGCGCACTGTGGCTTCCACATTGATGCCGGTCAGCATGCCGTCACGGCCAATGTCGGTGTAGATGATGGATTCGACGCCAAAGTCTTCAAACTTTTTGCCCAGGTCCACCACGTCGTGGCGCGTCAGCTTGCTCCAGCCGTCGGTGGCGACCTTGCCGTCCTTGGCATCCAGACCGACGATGATGTGGCCGCCAAACGCGGTGCAGGCATCCTGCAAGAACCCGGGATTGCGCACCGCGGCGGTGCCGATGATGAC
>CAISLL010000161.1 GCA_903886165.1 uncultured beta proteobacterium
GACATGCCAATTTATGAATATGCCTGCAGTGATTGTGGTCACGAGTTTGAAGCACTTGTTCGCTCAAGTACGGTGCCCGAATGCCCCAGCTGTCATTCAAAAACACTTGAAAAGCTACTTTCAGTCTTCGCCACCACAGGCACATCAACCGATGCTGCGCCCTTGCCACCCAGTCCATGCAGTTCGTGCCCGAACGCTGGCGGGCCAGGTGCCTGCGGCTTCAACTGAGTCGCCCACTGGTGATACCCCGAACCAAATGAGATAGCCCCAAACCCCGCGGCGGGCAATCTACATCACCATTTCCTCGGGCGGACTCTTTGGGACCTTGCGCCCCGCTGTGACCGAGCTTCCTGCAGCGGCAAGCATGACGCACACAATGGCCAGCCACTGCAGCACCGCCAGACGCTCATCCAGCATCAAAAAGCCCAGCAAGGCGGCAACTGCCGGCTCCATGCTGGTCATAATTCCAAAGGCACCCGGAGGCAAGCGCTTCATCGCAATCATCTCCAGCGAAATCGGCACCGCGCTTGAGATGGCAGCCACACCCAGTCCAAAAATCAGGATGTGTGGGTCCAGCAGCGCAGCGCCTGCATCCCACACACCAAACGGCACCACGGTGATGGCCGCCACGCTCAGGCCAAGGGCCACGGAATGACCCGCGTGCAGGTGCCCCACTCGTTTGCCAAAGACGATGTAGGCACCCCAGCACGCCGCAGCGGCCAAGGCATACAACACGCCCCGCGGGTCCAGACCTGTCACCTCCTGCCCCAAGGGCAACAACAAGCCAAGGCCCACTGCCGCCAATCCGAGCCAAAGAAAATCAATCCGCTTACGCGAAAAAATCATGGCCACCGCCAACGGGCCTGAGAACTCAATGGCCACCGCCACACCAAACGGGATGGTGCGCAGCGACATGTAGAACAGCAAATTCATGAAACCAAGTGCAACCCCGTAGCGCAAGATCGACATGGCATCCACCCGCGACAAGGGCCAGCGCCAGGGCCGCCACAATGCCAGTAACAGCAGGGCTGAAAAGCCAACGCGCAACGCCGTGGTTCCCAGCGCACCGACCTGGGGAAACAGCTGCTTGGCAAAAGATGTGCCAATGCCCAACGCCGTCACGGAGCCAAGCACAGCGAGCAACGGCAAGGCGTTTGCGAATCGGGGAGAGGTCATGTTCGAAAGATGGACGCGCAACTTAGATAGGCGAAGGCGCTCAATTCAGTCAAAAAATGGCTGGACTGGCTGATACTGCCGCTCCAGCACCACCCAATAGCTATTTTTTGGGCGTCTTGGCACTCGATGCGGCGCTGGCGGAGGTTGGTGGTGGCAAACCCAAACGCTTCACCAAGGTCTGCTCCAGCGCCTTGACCTTGGGCTCCACGGTCGCCTTGGTTTCGGTAATCAATTTTTCAGCCAATACCTTTTGCAGGTCGCCACCCATTTGCTGGTATTTGCGGTTCACGGGGGATTCAAGGATGGCGATCAATTGCGTCAGCTCTTCCTCAGTGAAGCGTTGCTCCATCAGCACCCCGATAGTGGAAGGAGCCAGTTTCACGGCTTGCTGCCGCACCAGGGGTCCGGTTTCGTCGGCGTATTTCTTGATGTCTGCCTGAATTTCGTTGGCCACCTCCTCACGCTTTTCAGCCGCCACTTTGGTTTGCAACGCGACGCCGGCCTGCTGCATCATTTGCAGGGCTGGGCGCTCAACCAGCATCTGAGCGGTCTGCTCAATGGCGGCTTGCTGCAAGGTCAATATCTTTGCTACCAACTCACCTTTTTTTGAACCAGTGGTTTGCGCGCCGACCGCACCACAAACCAGCATCAAACCCGCAAGACACAACTTTTTCAATCAAATTCTCCAGTTAAATTCACGCATTGGATGCCCCCTCAAACCCGCACAAGGCAGGCCCCTTACGGGTTTCAGCCACACAATTGAGCTTAACCGATACCACCACCTGACTTTTAAGGCCTATTCACATGCTCGACCGCAGTGCCACCCGCCTGATCAAACCCGTGGTCAACCATCTGGCCAGAATGGTTTCAGGCATTGGCGTGAGCGCCAACCAACTCACCATGACTGGCTTCGTTATTGGCATTTATGCTGCTTTTTTAATAGCTAATAACGATTATTTGGCAGGGGCTGTCGCCATAATAGCCTCAAGACTTTGTGACGCACTCGATGGGGCTGTGGCACGCCAGACAAAGGCCACCGATGCCGGTGGCTTTCTGGACATAACACTTGACTTCCTGTTTTACGCCAGCATTCCCCTGGCCTTTGCCATCAGTGACCCGACGCGCAACGCTCTACCCGCTGCGGTGCTGCTGGCCGCGTTCATTGGCACGGGCACAAGCTTTCTGGCGTTTGCGGTGTTGGCCACCAAGCGCGGCATCAGTACCATGGCCTACCCCAACAAGTCGTTTTATTTCCTAGGCGGTCTGACCGAGGCCACCGAAACCCTGACCTGTTTTCTGGCCATGTGTGTGTGGCCCGAATTCTTCATTGAGTTGGCCTACGGCTTTGCCGCGCTTTGCTCCATCACCACATTGTCCCGAATCTGGTGGGGCTGGAAGGCGTTTCAATGACACGGAGCACATTCAGCTCACGATCTTTAAATGCTCGATGTTTGATAGCTGTTTTTACCTTATTTTTCAGCGCTACAGCTTCATATTCTCAAACCATTTCCGAAGCACCCAAGCCGTCCGTGCCAATCACCACCTTGGCCCCGTTTGCCAGTGCAGGCGGCACCGTGTTGAACCCCGTCTGGCAACTCACCGGGTTGCCTAAGGGCGAGGCGCCGCTGACAGAATTTGCGCCAGCCATGCTCGACGGCGAAGCGATTCTGACGCTTCGCACCCAGGCCTCGTATGGCGTTCTGACGCACAATTGGCAGGGACCAGCGCCGGAGTTTTTAAGCTGGCGCTGGCAACTGGCGCAAGGCCTGGTTGGTGCCGACATCAAGACCAAAACGGGGGATGATGCAGCGCTCAAGGTGTGCGTGATGTTTGACCAACCGGTTGCAGACATCCCTTTTCTCCAGCGCGCAGCCTTGCGTTTGGCGCGCACCGCCACCGGACAAAACCTGCCCAGCGCCACCCTGTGTTACCTGTGGGACAGCCGCTACCCCGCAGGCACTGGCGGCCCCAACCCCTATACGGCGCGGGTGCGCTTCATGGTGATCAATGGCCAGGAGACTGCTACCGGTCAATGGGTCAGCCAGCGGCGCCGGATTGCCGATGACTTTGAACTGCTCTTTGGACAAGAGAGCAAGACCATGCCGCCCATCACCGCGATTGCTATCGGTGCCGACAGCGACAATACCCAGGGCAACAGCCTGGGCTACCTGTCCCAATTGCGCTGGCTACCCTGACCCATGAACACTCAACACTCCGAAAGCACATGAAACATCTGGTGATGCTTGGCGCGGGCCATGCGCACGTGCACATGCTCTCGACCCTGGCTGCGCAACCCCTGGCGGGGGTCCAAATCACGCTGGTGGCTCCCTACCCGCGCCAGCTTTACTCCGGAATGATGCCCGGTTTTGTCGCGGGTCACTACACGCTGGAAGACTGCGTGATCCCGCTGGAACCCTTCCTGAAAGGCGCCACTGTGACCTTGCTGAAACGCAGCGCCACCGGACTCGATGCCAACCAGCGCACCGTCACGCTGGACGACGGAAGCACACTGGCCTACGACGTGTTGTCGATCAACAGCGGCCCTGTGCAAGAGCGGCAAAAAATCGAACAAATGATGCCTGGCGCGCGGGAACACGCGCTGTTTGTGCGCCCGATTGAACCCTTCGGCGTGCTTTGGCCCCAGGTGGTAACGTTGGCGCAACAAAAGCACCTGCGTCTGGCTGTCATTGGTGGGGGTGCAGCGGGGTTTGAGCTGAGCTGTGCGGTGGCGCACCGTTTACCCGGGTCATCGGTCACAATGCTCAGCGGGGACGCACCTGCGGGCGCAAATTACCCGCCCAAGGTGCAGGCCATGATCACCCAGGCCCTGAAAGACCGGGCCATCACCGTCATCCAGGAACGTGCAACGGGCATAGCGGCGGGTGAGGTGACACTGACAAGTGGCGCGCGGCTGGCCTGTGACGTGCCCATCATCGCAATTGGTTCGCAGGCCCCCACCTGGTTGCAACCCAGCGGTTTGGCGCTGGACCTGCAAGGCTTTGTGGCGGTCGATGCATTTCAACGCAGCACCAGCCACCCGCAAGTTTTTGCCGCTGGCGATGTGGCAACCCGGACCGACCTGACCCTGCCTCGCAGCGGGGTGATTGCCGTGCGCGCTGGCCCGCCCTTGGCCAAAAACCTGCGCGCCGTGCTGGCTGGCATTGATCCCAGCCCCTACACCCCGCAAGACAAAACCTTGAATCTGCTGTCTTGCGGCAACCGGCGTGCCATTGCCAGTTGGGGCAACTGGTCAGCCCAGGGGCGCTGGGTCTGGTGGCTAAAGGACCGGATTGACCGCGGCTTCATCAGCAAATACACCCGTAGGTAAATCGGTCAATCACCGGCTGCCCCGACCGGGCGCCACGTCTTGCGCGCGCAGGCCCAGGGCAACCATGTGCGCAGGCACCGGCAGGCCGCGCACCAGGGCGGAGGTGAGTTCACCCATAGCCGGCGCGGTCTGGATGCCATAGCCACCCTGCCCTGCCAGCCAGAAGAAGCCAGGCGCGTCCGGCGCGAAACCCACCACTGGGGTTTTGTCAGCCACGAACGACCTTAGCCCCGCCCACTTGCGGCGCACCTGGCGAATCTGCATCGTGGTGGCGGTCTCAAGCCGATCCACGGCGATGGCCACATCCAGTTCTTCAGGCTGCACGTCTTGCGGTGGCACCGGGTCTTCATTGGCTGGCGACACCAGCAACACACCGGCATCGGGCTTGAAATACAAGGACTCCTGTGCATTCAACAGCAGCGGCCAGCGGCTGATGTCACAGCCTGCAGGGGCCTCACATGTGAAAGCGGTGCGGCGTTTGGGCACCAGACCTACAGACACCACACCGGCCATCTCCGCCACCTCGTCACACCAGGCACCGGCTGCATTGACGACAGTGTTGGCGAGAAATTGACCGACCGGGGTGTCCACCAGCCAGCCATCAGGACGGCGCTGAACGCGCAGCACTTCTGCATCACACACCAACTCTGCTCCTGCGGCTTTGGCACCTTTCAGAAACCCCTGGTGGATCGCGTGCACGTCCATGTCCATCGCATCAGGCTCATACACCCCGTGCACCGCGCATTCCGGCCGCAGCACCGGCACACGCTGCAGGATGTCCGCCTGTGTCCACCATTCAATGTTCGGCACCAGGGCACGCATGCTCTGCTGCCTGTGCTGCAGAGCAGCATGGTCAGCCGCCGAACCAAACACCAAGGCACCTCGTGGCGTGACCATCGGTTGCTCTGAAAACCCCGGCGGTGGGTTGAAATAAAACGACCTGGAAGCGGTGGTGATGGCCCGCACCACCGCATTGCCATAGGTCTCGCAATACATGGCGGCAGAGCGGCCGGTGGCGTGGTAGCCGGGTTGCGCCTCGCGCTCCAGCAGCAGCACTTTGCCATGCGGCGCGAGGAAATACGCTGCCGAGGCCCCTGCCATGCCAGCCCCAATAATCAGCACGTTTGTTGACTGCATAAGTTCCCCGCCATTTTGTCGATGGACCAACTTTACGCCATTACCTGCCAACGTCAGCCGGCGCAGACAACGTAACATGCTGCCCATCCACAGGAGGCTCGCCATGCCCGTCATCACCAACATCGAAGACCTGCGCATACTCGCCCAAAAACGCGTGCCCCGCATGTTTTACCAGTACGCAGACTCAGGCTCATGGACCGAGTCCACCTACCGCGCCAACAGCGACGATTTTCAAAAAATCCTGCTGCGCCAGCGTGTAGCCGTCAACATGGAACACCGAAGCACCGCCAGCACCATGATTGGCCAGAAGGTTGCCATGCCGGTGGCGATTGCGCCCACCGGCCTCACCGGCATGCAGTGTGCCGACGGCGAAATCAAGGCAGCCAACGCCGCCAAAAAATTCGGCATACCTTTCACACTGTCCACCATGAGCATCTGCTCGATCGAGGATGTCGCCAAAGGGACCGGCGGCCACCCGTTCTGGTTCCAGTTGTATGTGATGAAGGACCGCGACTACATCGAACGCCTGATCGATCGTGCCAAGGCCGCCAACTGCTCGGCGCTGGTGCTCACGCTTGACCTGCAAATCATCGGCCAGCGTCACAACGATATCCGCAACGGCCTGTCGGCCCCACCCAAACTGACCGTGCGCAACCTGCTCAACATGATGACCAAGCCGCGCTGGTGCCTGGGCATGCTGGGAACCCAGAAGCGCGGCTTTGGCAACATCGTCGGCCACGTCAAGGGCATCGAGAGCATGGGCACCCTGAGCGAATGGACGGCCAAACAGTTTGACCCGGCGCTGAGCTGGAACGATGTGGAATGGATCAAAAAACGCTGGGGTGGCAAGCTCATCCTGAAAGGCATTCAGGACGTGGAAGACGCCCGCCTGGCAGTCAACTCAGGCGCCGACGCCCTGATCGTCAGCAACCACGGTGGCCGCCAGCTGGATGGCGCGCCAAGCTCCATCAACGCCCTGCCAGCCATTGTGGACGCAGTGGGCCACCAGATCGAGGTGCACATGGATGGTGGCATCCGCAGCGGGCAAGACGTGCTGAAAGCGCGGGCCCTGGGCGCGCGTGGCACCTACATTGGCCGTGCCTTCCTGTACGGCTTGGGGGCCATGGGCGAGGCGGGCGTGACCCGCGCGCTGGAGATCATCCACAAGGAACTGGATTTGACCATGGCCTTTTGCGGTCGCACGCAGATCGACACCGTGGACAAAAGCATCTTGCTGCCTGGGACGTTTCCGGCGTCATGACATGGCTGGCTGCGGCGCACCGAACGCAAGCCCCCTGACAGGCTTGTCTGTGGTTGCATTGACAGGCCGCGCGGCCGGCAGAATCGTTAAACTCATCCCATGGAAAATGACAGCGTCAAACAAGGCGATGATGTGCAATTGCAGCTGGGGAACTGAAACACAATGAGCAATCCTTTTTTTGAGTGGGACGACGCCCTGTACTCAGTGGGCAACGCAACGATTGACAAGCAGCATCAAGTCTTGCTCGACATTCTCAATCGTCTGCATGCGCTGATCCACGATGGTGACGGCATCAAAAACACGACCGAAACGGCGGCCTTGATGCACGAGCTCACCAAGTACATCATCGAGCACTTTTCATACGAAGAAAACCAGATGCAGGCGTCAGCCTACCCGGCAGAAAAAATCGAACGACACCGGGCCGAGCATGACTTTTTGACAGCCAAAGTGCAGGCCTTCGAGCGGCGCCTGGACAATGCCGACCCAACCGTGCTTGAAGAAATGCTGCCTTACCTGTACGGGAACTGGCTGATCCAGCACATATGCATCAGCGATATGGAATACCGCCCCTACATACAAAGCTGAGCGCCCCCTGCACAGGGGCACCTCGCTCAGACCATCTGCAGATGGTGGGTGACCAGCTTAAAGTCACCGTCTTCCGGGAACGGCTTGATGACAAAGCCAAGCCCCTTCATGAGCTTGAGCATGTTTGGGTTGTTGGCCAGCACCAGGCCTTCAATCTCGGTCAGACCTTTTTCACGCGCAAAATCCATGATCGACAACATCAGCCGTGAGCCCAGACCCTTGCCCTTGAACTCGTCTGCCACCACCAGAGAAAACTCGCAACTGGCGCGGTCCGGGTTGGTGATGTAGCGCGACACCCCGACGATGCGCGAACTCTCCACCAGGTTACCGTTGAC
>CAISLL010000162.1 GCA_903886165.1 uncultured beta proteobacterium
CCCTGCTCAAGATCGACCAGAGCTTTGTGCGCGACATGCTCGACGACCCCGATGACCTGGCCATTTTGCAAGGTGTCATCAGCCTGGCATCAGCCTTCAAGCGCGAGGTGATTGCCGAAGGGGTGGAGACCGTGGCCCACGGCACCGCGCTGCTGCAACTAGGCTGCGAACTGGCGCAGGGTTATGGCATTGCCCGGCCCATGCCGCCTGAGCAGTTGCCGACCTGGGCCGCTGCGTGGCAGCCCGATGCGGCGTGGCGTGCGTTGCCGTGGCTGGGTGGTCAACTCTAATCGATAAACGCGGAGGGTGCCGCATAGTGAGAGCCGGTATCGGTGGCCTGCGGCTACCGGCGCGCTGGAGCCGACCAATGTCGCTTTTCATTGTTGCCGACTGGATGACAGGTATTGACAAATTGGTTCGCTCAATGACTCCAATGGAGGCGACATCACGGACGGCTGGACCTGGCCAATGGCCGATGCCCACTTTCACGAAGTGATCGCAACATAGCCGCCTGTCGATACCTGGTTGCAAATGGCTGCTAATGAGCAGGCAAATCGCAAATCTCTAAGACAGGTTACGCTGCTCTGCCGACCTAGCTTCCATTTATTCCGTCATCGTTGGCGTATTGGTTTCACTAGGTTTTTTCTGGTGTGCCGCGCCATGATTTGACTGGCGTTGTCACATGGCTTAACTCTATTCTGGCCATCTGGTCGATCGACTTCAGCAGAACTCACCCAAACGTCGTAGCCTCGGGCTTAACCCCGCCAACGTTGATCATGACCATGAGGCAGCTTGAACATAGTATGATGACATTTTGATGTAAAGGTGTTTTTATGCGTACAACCCTTGATCTCCCCGACGAAACCTTTCGCCAGCTCAAGGCACAAGCGGCGCTCAACGGTCTCAAACTCAAAGAACTGGTCACTCAGCTGATTCAGCGCGGCCTTGCAGCCGGTGTGACGGCACCTATGCCAGAGCAGCCATCGGGCCCGCCGCCCACCGCCATTGCGCGTGTTGAAGGTAGTCCGCTGACACCGGCGCTCACCAATGAGCAGCTCTATGCCATCCTTGAGGACCAAGAACTGGAACAATACCAAAAGGTGTTGCCACCATCGGGCGGCACCAAGTGATGGATATTCCAGACATCAACGTCTGGCTCCCCTTGGTGGACGAAAACCACATGCACCACGCAACTGCGCTTGATTACTGGAATCGGCAACGAACGGATCAGGTCGGGTTTTGCCGCATCTCGATGCTGGGTTTCCTGCGCTTGAGCATGCAAACACGTGTGCTCAGCCGCACTTTGACGAACAGCGAGGCCTGGACCATTTACCGGCGCTACCTGGCTTTGCCCCAAGTCAAATTTCTCGCAGAGCCGGTCAACCTGGAGCAACATTTGGCTGCCCTGACATTGCCCACCGCTGTGCCCAATCGTCTCTGGACCGATGCCTACCTGGCCGCTTTTGCGCTGGCAGGCAACTGCCGACTGGTTTCTTTTGACAGCGACTTTCAACGCTTTGCTGGGCTGAAATTTTTGCACCTCACGCTGTAGCCACTGTGAACTCTGGGTAACTGTTTTTGCCAAAATTTTGTATAAAACAGGGCGATAGCCCTCGTATCTATTGAGCAAGCAGCTATAAATTTGTATGGATGCCATGAGCGAGACCGAAGACCACATTGCCTATTTGTTTGAGGTGATGTGATACCTGATTGCCGGCGACGATGTGGCGGTGGCCAACCTGACCCGGCAACAAGCCTTCTTTGCCGCGCACATTCAACCCTGGGTCGGGCAACTGTGTGACACCCTGGCACGTCACCCCAAGGCCCGGTTTTATGTGGCCG
>CAISLL010000163.1 GCA_903886165.1 uncultured beta proteobacterium
CATGACGGTCGAGCAGGTCGGCGGTGAAGACGATAGGCGCATGTTCACTATTGGCAGCTGGATCGAAACCCGCAACCAGCGCGCGTTCGACTTCGCCTAGCGATACGGAATCGACCAAAACACCTTGTTCGCGCATTAAACGCAAGATGTGAATATTGCTACAGGATTTCTGGGCAAAACGGATCACGTCAAACTGGCGCAACGCGGCAATCTGGCGCTCGATCGTGTGGGCGTTATACACCCACAAAGGGGTGCCGTGGGCTTGGGACAGCGCGGCCAGGGTGTGGGAGGTGAATGGGTTCATGGGTTGATCATGCCCATCAAAATCAATTCAATCAATGCCTATTTGTTTGTTTAACTATTTATGATTGATATGGCCTCGATCTAAAGATTTCCATAAACTCAGGCCACTGCACCGCCCCATCGAATCGACCCATCCAAAGTGAGCCACATGCCAGCGTCACAAGACCAGATTTCTGCAGACCAGTCGGTGGCCTTGTTTCACGCCAGTCTGGTCTGGCCATTGCAGCTTGAACCGGTGCTGGTCGCGGGGGGCAAAAGTCGCCATTGGGAGGCATTTGAACGCAGCCAAAAGGCCCATCAGTGGCACCGCATTGACGACGAATTCACCGATGACCCCGGCAATTTTCGCGAACGGCACTACCGGGAATTTGTGTCTTTCCTGCCCTATGTTCAGCGTTTTTTATACGGCGAAGGCCGCTCTGGCCGGGCATCTGCCGATCCAGCGGCGGGCCAGTCACCGATGCATGTGTTCCGGCGCAAGGACATCGCCGGGCTGCGCCTGACGTTGCGCGAAGGCCAGGCGCCGGTGGAGTTGCACGTTGTCCACGTCGACCTGTATTTTTTCGATGACCTTGACCTGGTTCAACTCAATGTCGAGGTACGTGCCAGCGACCTGCCCTTGCACACGGTGCGTGACATTCTTTTCCGGTTTGGCCGGGCTTACCCGTCTGGCTGGGAAGAAAGCGGCGACGGCCTGCACAACGTTCACCTGGCCGAATGGCTCGATGCCAATGGGCAAGTCATGGCCCGGTCTGACACCGACCACCGTGAAAAATACCTGGGGTTTGTCTGCCAGCATCGCAGCCCCTGCATTTCAGAACACTGGGCCAGCCTGCTGCGCCCGCTGGTACTGGCCCATTCAGACGAGCCAGGTGAGTTGCGCTACAGGCTGATTGAATACCACCGCATGCCGGTGATGGCATTTTTGGCCTTGAATGCACCACAAACGCTGGGTTTTGACGACTGGATTCGCATCGGGCTGGCCTCCATGTTGCACCCTGACGAAGCCATTCCGGTGAACGACCCGACCGTGCAGGAGTTCAACCAGCGCTACTGCCAGGATCGGTTTTGGACCGGCTCGGCCGCTGGCCCCAACACCCGTTTTATTTGTAACGGCAGCGCGCTGACGGTGGTGGGTGACGTCAACGCTGCCTTTTTTGCAGATGGCGAACGCGGCATGTTGGCGCAGTTCAGACATCAGTATTTCCTGATTTTCCTGATTGCCCATTTGCACCGTGCCGCGCTGCTGGTGTTCTCGGACGTGCTGGTCGGCGCCGTCAACGCACTCAACATTCGCAACGACGAGTCGGTGCGAATGTTCAAGCGGCGCATCCGTGCCAACTTTGAGACGTTTTTGCGCTTCACCCACCGCTACTGGTTTCACGAACTTTCCGAGCGACCGCACATGCAAAGCACGTTTCGCATGTGCTCGAACCACCTGCGAAATGACGCCTTGTACGAAGAGGTGCGCGATGAGATTCGCGAGATGAGCCACTACCTTGACAGTGATTCCCAACGCCGTCAGTCCAACACCGTGGTTCGCCTGACCGTGATCACCATTCTGGGCCTGATTGCCACCGTGACCACCGGCTACTTTGGCATGAACATCATCGCCTTTGGCGAGGGCTCGGTGCCTGAGCGGGTGCTGCACGGCATGGTCGCCAGCGCGGTGTTTGTCACGCTGATTTTGTTTGCCGTCTCACGCTCCAAACGCTTGTCGGATTTTCTGGAATCCATGTCCGACGAGCGGCTGACGTTTTCAGGAAAGCTCCGCGCATTCTGGAAGGTGTTCGGTGGCCAAACGCATTGAGTCCGGCGCACCCGTGCTGACCCACCGCCAGCTCGCCATGTTCCGGGCCATCATGCTGCATGGCAACCTGAGCCGCGCCGCCGAGGTGTGCGCGTCCAGCCAACCCACGCTGAGCCGCGAGCTGGCGCGACTGGAGCAGCTGCTGGGCTTTGACCTGTTTGACCGGGTGCGCGGCCGCCTGCGCCCCACGGTGCGGGCACTGGCGCTGATGCAGGAGGTGGAGCGCTCGTTTGTCGGCCTGGACCAAATTGCCGCACGCGCGCAGGAACTGCGCCTTCAGACCACCGGGCGTTTGCGGCTGGCCTGCCTGCCTGCACTGGCACATGCGCTGGTGCCGCAGGCGTTGGTGCACTTTGCCAAGGTGTTACCACAGGCCACGGTGAGTATTTGCCCGCTGGAGTCACCTTGGCTGGAGCAGGCCATGAGTGAGCAGCGCTTTGATCTGGGCCTGAGTGAAACCAGTGAGGCCCCGGCCGGCGTCACGCTGCAAACTATTCTGCAGGTGAACGAGGTGGCCGTGTTGCCGCGCGGCCATGCCCTGTGCCGCAAACCGATGCTGACCCCGCAAGACTTTGAGGGCGAGCGCTTTGTCAGCCTGGCCGCAGGCGACCCCTACCGCCACGCCATTGACCAGATGTTTGCGCAAGCCCAGGTCACACGCCACACCTGCCTGGAAACCGCCAGCGCCGTGTCGGTGTGCGCCATGGTGCGCCAGGGCTTGGGCGTGACCATTGTCAACCCGCTGACCGCACTGGCAATGGCCGTGCCTGACCTGGTCGTGCGCAGTTTGAGCGTTGCGATTCCTTTCAGGGTCAGCCTGCTGCTGCCCGAGGTGGCCGCACCACACCCGCTGCGTGATGCGCTGGTGACAGCAGTGCTGGCTGCGACAAAGGCGCTCTCTGAACGAGGATTCTCCATCCAATCCATAACTGACGGAAAATTTGAGACATTGAATTTTGTTACCTGCTGAAATGTTCAGCAGGTCAGCGGAACACCCTGGTCAATTTTGGAGCGGCACTTCCGTCACTAAGTTGTCAATTTCGGTCGGCGTCAACAGTCGAGGCTTGAACTGACGATTGACCCGGTTCAGTGGGCATGGCAATGCTTTGTCGGAAACCGTGGTACACACGACCTTGCCACGGCTTGCCCCTTGCAGCTCCAGGCGCTTCATCAACTCGAGACTGGGGTGGTGTCTTCTTTGCTGACCCTCACCATCCATGGCAGCGCGGCACAAACGGGAACACGAACGGACTGCTGCGGCAACACTTCCCGAAGGGTACCAACCTCCCTCGATGGAGTGAACAAGAGGTTCAGGCCGCAGCCCACACGCAAAATACGAGACCGCGAAAAACGTTGGTTGGAAGACGCCAGCCAAAGCTTTGAATGACTGCCAAATTCCGTTCAACAGTCAAATGTAGCGACGACCTGTTGAATCCGCCAAGTTCCATCAAGAACACAACACTACACTGCACTAGCTTGCCGTGGCTTCCTGTGGCTCAGGCTTGGACTTGCCCTCTTTCTTGGGCAGGGGTTGAATATCAAGCAAGACTTCGGTCTTGGTGTCGTCGGTCTCATCCAGGTCCACCGTCAAGCGACCACCTTCAGTCAAGCGCCCAAACAACAATTCATCAGCCAGGGCACGACGAATCGTGTCCTGAATCAGGCGTTGCATCGGACGCGCGCCCATCAAGGGGTCAAAGCCTTTCTTGGAAAGATGCTTGCGCAACTTGTCAGTGAAAGTCACCTCGACCTTTTTATCTGCCAACTGTGCTTCAAGTTGCAGCAGGAACTTGTCAACCACGCGCAGGATCACGTTTTCATCCAGCGCCTTGAAGCTGACCATGGCGTCAAGGCGGTTGCGGAACTCAGGTGTGAACAGACGTTTGATGTCTGCCATTTCATCACCGGCCTCGCGCGGGTTGGTGAACCCGATGGTGGCCTTGTTCATGGTCTCCGCACCGGCATTGGTCGTCATGATGATGATCACGTTGCGGAAATCCGCCTTGCGGCCATTGTTGTCTGTGAGCGTGCCATGGTCCATGACCTGCAGCAGCACATTGAAAATGGCCGGGTGGGCCTTTTCAATCTCGTCGAGCAACAGGACGCAATGCGGCTTCTTGGTGATGGCCTCAGTCAACAGGCCACCCTGATCAAAGCCGACGTATCCAGGAGGCGCGCCAATCAAACGGCTCACTGCGTGCTGCTCCATGTACTCACTCATGTCAAAACGGATCAGTTCAATGCCCATGATGTAGGCCAGTTGCTTGGCAGCCTCGGTCTTGCCGACACCGGTTGGCCCGCTGAAAAGGAACGAACCAATGGGTTTGTCGCCCTTGCCCAAGCCCGAGCGCGCCATCTTCACGGCAGATGCCAACTTGTCAAGCGCCTGGTCTTGACCAAACACCACGTTGCGCAAATCGCGCTCGAGCGTTTGGAGCTTGCTGCGGTCGTCGTTGGAAACGTTGGCAGGAGGAATGCGGGCAATCTTGGCCACAATCTCCTCGACCTCTGCCTTGGTGATGATTTTCTTACGTTTGCTCGGGGCCAGAATGCGCTGCGCTGCGCCAGCCTCGTCAATCACATCAATGGCTTTGTCCGGCAAATGCCGGTCATTGATGTACTTCGCGCTCAACTCAGCCGCTGCCTGCAATGCCGCCACCGCGTACTTGACGCTGTGATGCTCTTCGAAGCGCGACTTCAGACCCTTGAGAATCTCGACCGTTTCGTCGACCGTGGGCTCGACCACATCAACCTTCTGGAAACGCCTGCTCAGCGCCGCATCTTTTTCGAAAATGCCACGGTATTCAGTGAACGTGGTGGCACCGATGCATTTGAGCGAACCTGAACTCAGCGCCGGTTTCAGCAGGTTGGACGCATCCAGCGTGCCGCCAGACGCCGCACCGGCCCCAATCAAGGTGTGGATTTCATCAATGAAAAGCATCGTGTTGGGCTTGTCCTTCAGAGCCTTCAGAACACCTTTCAGGCGTTGCTCAAAGTCTCCCCGGTACTTGGTACCAGCGAGCAGCGCACCCATGTCAAGCGAGTACACAATCGATTCCGCCAGAATTTCAGGCACGGCCTTTTGGGTGATGCGCCAAGCCAGCCCCTCCGCAATCGCGGTCTTGCCAACCCCGGCCTCCCCCACCAACAGCGGGTTGTTTTTACGACGGCGGCAGAGAATTTGAATGACTCGCTCGACCTCGTATTCGCGCCCGATCAGCGGGTCAATCTTGCCGTCTTTGGCCAGCTGGTTCAGATTTTGGGTGTAGAGTTCAAGCGGAGACGCTTTGTCGCTTTTCTCGGACGATGCATCTTCAGCCTCAACTGGTGCTTCGCCAGACTTGGTAGGCTCCGGTGGGTCACTCTTTTTGATGCCATGCGCAATGAAGTTCACCACATCAAGGCGCGTCACCCCCTGCTGGTGCAGGTAATACACCGCGTGTGAGTCCTTTTCACCAAAAATCGCCACCAGCACATTGGCGCCGGTGACTTCCTTTTTGCCACTACCGGTGGACTGGACATGCATGATGGCGCGCTGAATCACACGCTGGAAGCCCAGTGTGGGCTGGGTGTCCACGTCGTCACTACCCGCCACTTGTGGCGTATTGTCCTTGATAAAAGTGACCAGGGACTTTCGCAAGTCATCCAGGTTGGCGGAACAGGCCCGCAAAACTTCGGCGGCGCTGGGATTGTCCAGCAAGGCCAGCAACAAGTGCTCCACCGTGATGAATTCATGGCGCTGTTGACGCGCCTCGACAAACGCCATGTGAAGGCTGACTTCCAGTTCTTGGGCAATCATGTGAGTCCTTTAATAGCTATGTTTCAAGAGTTGACTGTAATCTGATTTCAGATTCAGTTCCGGGTAAAAGGACTTCAAGTCCATCATGGCTCCAACGGTTCACTGATGCACTGCAGAGGGTGGCCCGCCTTGTTGGCTGCATCCAACACTTGATCGACCTTGGTCGCTGCCACATCCCGCGAGAACACACCGCACACCCCCCGGCCGTCAAGGTGGATTTTCAGCATGATCTGCGTCGCCGTTTCCAGGTCTTTGCCAAAAAACTCCTGAATCACAATGACCACAAACTCCATCGGTGTGTAGTCGTCATTGAGCATCAACACCTGATACATCGGCGGCGGACGGGTTTTTTGCGTTCGCCGCTCCAGCACCACGGTGCCGTCGCTGTCGTCCTGCGACACTTTTGGTTTCTTTGGCAGGGTGATTTTGGGAGATTTTGTAACCATTAAATCATTCTATCGGGCTCGGCTTTACCAGCGCCAATTCAGGACATGGCCCCGATTGCGCAGAATTCAAGACCCGAGGCGTACGAGCAACCAGAAGCAAATGTTGTGCCTTCAGCCAGTTCGCCACATCCACTGGATCATGATAGGTGCGCACGGCCATGAATGCGTCTTGCGCCTGCGGGTAGACACGCCGCAGCAGGTTCAGCCACTGCTTGAGGCGTCCGGTCTGTTGGCTGCGGTCCATATTTGCCACAACCAGCAGCCAAAATTGCTCGATCAACTCAAACAGGGCAGGCCAACTCAACGCTACCGGTTGCGGCTGCGCAGCATCAAGAGCCAGAATCGACTGAGCCAACGCCGGGTTGGCCACCATACCCCGCCCCAGCATCAGGTGATGGCAACCAGACACCTCGCGGCAACGCTGGGCGTCGGTCATCGTCCAAATTTCGCCGTTGGCCACCAATGGCAGCCGCACCACCCTGCGGATGTCTGCAATGCGCTCCCAATAGGCGGGAGGCCTGTAGCCGTCTTTTTTGGTGCGGGCATGCACCACAAGCTCGCCGGCACCCGCGGCTTCGATTGCCAGAGCGCATTCCTCGGCCCGCGTGTCGTCGTTCAGCCCGAGACGCATCTTGGCTGACACCGCAAGGTGTGCGGGAACCGCCTGACGCACGGCCAAAACAATGCGGTACAACAACTCTGGCTCATCGAGCAGGGCCGATCCGCCGCGGTGCCGGTTCACGACCGGTGACGGGCAACCAAAGTTCAGGTCAATGCCGTCCGGCCCCAAGGCGGCCAGCCGTGCCGCGTTGTCTGCCAGACAGACCGGGTCGGAGCCCAGCAACTGCGGGCGAACTGGCACGCCAGATGCGGTTTTGCCGCCATGCAGCAATTCGGGCACGTAGCGCAGAAACACACGCTCAGGCAGCAGAGTGTCGGTGATGCGAATGAACTCGGACACACATCGTTCCACCCCGCCAACCCGGGTCAAAATGTCGCGCAGCACAAAGTCCAGCAGCCCCTCCATCGGGGCTAGTAGCAAAGTCATTCCTGATTCCTTCTCAAGGACGGGTAGTGTGGTGGCAAACTAGAGGCGTGTTTTTGCACATGGCGCGTGCGCCCCTGCCTCTTTCCGTATTGTTCCAACAACTATTTTCTGGAGACACACATGGCTATCAAAGTATCCATCGACCTCGGTTATGAATTTGCGGTCAAGGCGAATTTCGCCACGGTATTTGACACCCTCAGCAATGTGCCCGAATCGGCGGGCTTTTTCCCCAAGGTGGACCGCCTGGTGGACCTTGGCGACAACACCTACCGTTGGGAAATGGCCAAGATCGGCCTCGCGCAGGTGAACCTTCAAACAATTTACGCCTCCAGATACACCTCCAGCAGAGCGAAAGGCAGTGTGGTGTGGGTACCCGTCGAGGGCGAAGGCAATGCACTGGTGTCAGGCAGCTGGAAAATCACCGACAAGAAAAAGCTCCCCTATATGAAGGCCACCCATCTGGTGCTGACGCTGCAAGGCGAGTTGACCTTGCCGCTGCCGGGCATGATGAAAATGGTGATGGCGCCGGTGGTGGAAGCGGAATTTGAAAAACTGACGGAGCAATACATTGACAACTTGACCGCGCACTTTGGCGGCGAGGCTTGAGGCCCATTCAGACACTCTCTGAATGCTATTAAATTTGTAGTTATATGTGCTTTATATATAAGGCCTAGAGATCTAAATTGCTTAAGAAAATTTGGCTTTGATGCGTTGCACCACCGTCATGGCAAGCACAGCCAATCCGCCGGCCAGCACCCCGACCAGCATGTTCAAACCGGTAGCAGCCAGTGGCTGCGCCATGCTGCCTGCCGACGCACTGAGCGTTTCAATGGCTTGACCGACCGCATGCCAGCCATGCGCCAGAATGCCACCGCCCACCAGGAACATGGCCAGGGTGCCGAGCACCGTCAGGCTTTTCATCAGCATGGGCGCCGCCAGTACCAGGCCGCGGCCCATTGCCTGCTGCAAACCTTGCATGACACTGGTCTTGCGCCGGCTCAGGTACAGGCCCAGATCGTCAATCTTGACAATACCCGCAACCAGTCCGTAGACGCCCAGCGTCATCAGGACTGCCACACCAGTCAGCACACTCAGCTGGGTCAGGAACGGGCTGGCCGCCACCGTACCCAGGGTGATCACGATGATCTCGGTCGACAAAATGAAGTCGGTGCGCACCGCGCCCTTGATCTTGTCTTTTTCCAGCACCACCAGATCAACCGATTCGTCACTCAGTGCCTGCACCAGCTTGTCGTGTTCGTCGGCGATGTCTTTCGGACTGTGAAGCAGCTTGTGCGCCACTTTCTCGAACCCTTCAAAACACAAAAACAGACCGCCCGCCATCAACAGCGGCGTGATGACCCAAGGTGCCACGACACTGAGCAGCAAGGCGCCGGGGACCAGAATGACTTTGTTCAGCATGGAGCCTTTGAACACGGCCCACACCACCGGCAGTTCCCGGTCCGCCTTGACACCGGCCACTTGCTGGGCGTTCAGCGCCAGATCGTCGCCCAAAACCCCGGCGGTTTTTTTGGCCGCCACTTTGGTCAGCACCGCCACGTCGTCAAGCACTGCGGCGATGTCGTCCAGCAATAACAGCAGGCTACCGGCCATAAACACTCATTTCAGTTTTAGAAAACATTGACTCAAGTCCGTGCCTCGCAACGCCCAGCGCAGACAATGGCACAGACAGCCTTCATCATCAGTTCAGATCACGCTTGAAACGAATTTCTTCGATCCGTGTCAAGCCGATCAACACGGTCTTGATGCTGGTCATTTCGCGCTTGAAGCCGGCCATGTCAAAAAAGCGCAAGGCACGCTCGTAACCCAAGGGCACCCAGGCCGTGACCTTGGTGCAACCTTCGTCCATCAGGCCTTCACGCGCGCCATCCCACAAGGCCAGGCCCACACCCTGGCCCCAATGGCTGGGGCGGGCATAAAGGGACCAGATTTCGCCCATGGTGGCAGGGGTCTTGGGGTCGCGTGAGCGGTCGAAGCCGACAAAACCCACCACCTCACCGCCCAGCACTGCCACCAACACCTGCGGGTCACCAAATTCAATGGCTTCGCGCCAGTAGGCCTGGCTCTTTTTCAGGGAATCGAACTCCGGCATGGCTTCGCCGGGAAACTGTGCCTTGAACGCCGCTTGGGCTGCGCTGGCCTGAATTTGCGCAATGGCGGCGGCGTCGCGCTCTTTGACGGGACGAACTTCAATTTCGGAAGAATCAGACATGCAAAAAATGGCCCGGCGTTACCCCGGCGTGTTTCAAAAAGGGAGGTGGATTGTCGCTGCAACGGTCAGCCTGTATGACAGTCCGACCGCTTCCGTGCAGATTTTCAATAAGAATTGACCTGTAGCCCTTTTATATAAATTGCTAGCAGCTACATTTTCAGTAGCTATAGACGCCCTGCCCGGTTTTACGACCCAAGCGTCCAGCCGCCACCATTTCTTTCAACAGCGGGCAAGCGCGGTACTTGCTGTCACCAAACTCACTGATGTAGACCTCCATCACCGCCAGACACACGTCCAGGCCAATCATGTCGGCCAAGGCCAGCGGTCCAATCGGCTGGTTACAACCCAGCTTCATACCAGCGTCGATGTCTTCTGGAGTGGCCAGCCCTTCAGCCAGCACAAAAAATGCCTCGTTGATCATCGGCACCAGAATGCGATTGACCACAAAGCCTGGCGAGTTTTTGACCGTGATCGGGGTTTTGCCCAAGGCCGTGGCCATGGCGTGCACAGCGGCATGGGTGGCATCGCTGGTCTGCAGGCCGCGAATGATCTCCACCAGGGCCATCATCGGCACCGGGTTAAAGAAATGCATGCCGATAAAGCGATCAGTCCGGCCAGTGACTGCAGCCAGCTTGGTGATGGAAATCGACGAGGTATTGGAAGCAATGATCACCTCTGGCGCCAGCAGTTCATCCAGCTGCTTGACGATTTTGACCTTGAGGTCGTAGTTTTCGGTGGCGGCTTCAATCACCAGCTGGGCGCTGGTTAGGTCAGCATACTGGGTGCTGCCCTTGATGCGGGCCAGCGCCGCGGCTTTGGCGTCTGCCGTGATCTTTTCTTTCTTCACCAACCGGTCCAGGCTGCCTGACACGGTGGCGATGCCTTTGGCCACAGCTGCGTCTGAAATGTCAACCATGACCACGTCCAGGCCAGAAACGGCGCACGCCTGCGCAATGCCGTTGCCCATGGTGCCCGCGCCAATGATGCCGACTGTTGTGATGACCATTTTTGAAAATTCCTTTGAAAATAAGCCGTGATGTTAACGGCTTGCGGCAGACCATAGCTGGACATGACAATGGCCTCCAAAGGCTACGAAACCCACCCCGCCCCCATCACCTGCGCCTGCTGCAATACCAACTCCACGGCCGCATCCTGCAGATCAGGCGGGTACTTGTGGTCAGGATGACTTTGACGCCCTGCATGAATGCCACCTCTTCGCGCACCGCCTTGGCTTCATCCAGGGTGCAGCACAGGGTGAAGGCCTTGCTCATGGCCAGCGCCGTGTCGGCAAAGCGCTTTTTGCCGTCGCGCTGGCCTTTGGAATCGAGCAAAAATAACTTGAACAATTGAGTTCAGGCGATCGGATTGTGCGGCAGCACTCGGTAGTTCCATTCGCCATGAAACTCATCGCGTTCAATGTTCAGCGTGGCGAGTTCTTGGTCAGAGACCTTGATGCCCGCTGCGTAGACATTTTCATCAAGAGCGGCCTTGATGTGCAGTCCCTGGGTTGTGGTGGTGGAACCGATCAA
>CAISLL010000164.1 GCA_903886165.1 uncultured beta proteobacterium
CATGCTGGCTTGCGCCACACTTTGCACTTTGCGCCCAGGCGTTTGCAGCACGGCGTTGAGGGTCTTGCTCAAGAGTTTCAGGTAGTGCGCGTTGTCAATCAGCTTGGCGCGGCGCAGCAGCAGGTCGTCAAAGTAGCTGGTAAAACCTTCAAAAAACCACAGCAGTTCGGTGTAGTTTTCCTGGGTGTAGTCATAGCTGCGGAAATTGGCCGGGCGCAGGCGCTTCACGTTCCAGGTGTGAAAGTACTCGTGGCTGATGAGTCCGAGCAGGGTGGTGTAGCCATCGGAAGGCTGACCGGTATGGTCTTGCCCCTGTCGTGGCAGGTCAGCGCGTTTGCAGATCAGCGCGGTCGAGTGGCGGTGTTCCAGTCCACCATAACTGTCATGTGTGGCGTTCAGCATGAACAGGTAATGCCGGTGCGGCGCCTGTGTGTGCTTTTGGCCATGCCAAAAGCTGATTTCTGCCTCGCAAATGGCCTGCGTGTCGGCCAGCAGCCGTGCGCCATCAAAGCTGGGCGACGCGCCCGACACCACAAAACGGTGCGGGATACCGGCTGCCACAAACTCGCCAGACCAAAAGGCGGAAAGTTCAACCGGGCTGTCCATCAATTCGTCGTAGTCGCCTGCCAGGTAGTCGCCAAAGCCGCGCCGGGTGGTCTTGATTGGCGTGAGTGCGGTGGCCGCCTGCCAGTCCTTGGGCAGGCCGTCGTGCGATAGCGTCAACAGGTGTGGCGTGTTTTCCTGGCCATGCACTCGCAGGCACAGGCTGGTGCCGTTGAAAAAGCCGCGTTGGGTGTCAAGCCAGGCGGTGCGCACCGAGTTGTCAAACGCGTACACCTCATAAGTCAGCACCAAGGGTTCGCCAGCCGAGCAGTGCGCCTGCCAAGTGCATTTGTCGAGTTGTGCCAACGTCACCATGGCTTTACCTTGGTAAGCCTGCAGGCGCTGCAAGTGTTTGGAAAACTCGCGCACCAGGTAGCTGCCGGGAATCCACACCGGCAGGCTGAGTGTCTGGTCTGCGGCGGGCCGTTTGATGGTCAGCGTGACGTGAAACAGGTGGGTGTGCAGGTCGGGTGTGCGCACCAAGTAGCTAACACCGGCGGCGCTGGAATCCTTGGCGATACTCATCAGTTCAGGCGCTTTTCAACCTGATCGGCGCCAATCGCACCGGGCACACGGCTGCCGTCGGCAAACACCAGGGTCGGTGTGCCGGTGATCTTGTATTTGCGGCCCAATTCGACATTGCGGGTGACTGCTGCCGAGTCGCAGCTGGCCACGGCTGGCGTGACATCACGCACCATCCAGTCACTCCAGGCCTTGTTTTTGTCTTTGGCGCACCAGATGTTCTTGGACTTTTCAGTGGAGTCCGGGCCCAGAATGGGGTACAAAAACATGTAAACAGTCACATTGTTGACCTTCTGCAGGTCTTTCTCAAAGCGCTTGCAATAGCCGCAGTTAGGGTCCTCAAACACCGCAAGTTTGCGTTTGCCGTTGCCGCGCACGATGGTGAAGGCGTCTTTGATAGGCAGCGACTCAAAGTTGATGGCGGTGAGCTTGTCAATGCGTTCCTCAGTCAGATTGCGCTTGGCCTGGGTGTCAAAGAGTGAGCCCTGAATCAGGTAGTTGCCCTCGGCATCGGTGTAAAAAATGTCGGCGCCATTGACACGCACCTCATAGAGCCCGGCCATCGGTGACTTGCTGACCTCGTCAATTTTCTGCAACTGTGGCAGCCGCTCCGTCAGGTTTTTGCGGATGGTGGCTTCTTGCGCCCAGACGCTGCTGGCCGCCAGTACGGCGCAGGCGATGAGGGTGGAGTGGATTCGTTTCATATGCGTCCTGTGTGGGGATGGGCCAAGTCTGACCGGTATCCGGTGAATAAGTTCTGCCAGTTGGGGCTAGATGCCCATGGCTTGGCGCGCTGCCCATTGTTTGGTCATGCCACTGAGCTCGAACCCCTGCATACCCCAGTTGCGCAGCTTTTGCCAGCCATTGCCTTCGCGGGCAAACAATTGCTGCAGCGCCGTCATGGCCAGGTCAGTCGAGGTGACTGCCGCACGGCGCGCGCGCTCGTAACGGCGCAGCAGCTTCACGTCGTTGACCGGGCGCCAATAAGCGCGGGTGTGCAAAATACTGGCCAGCTCGGCCGCATCCCCCAACCCCAGGTTCAGCCCCTGGCCGGCCAGCGGATGCACGCTGTGGGCCGCGTCGCCCGACAGCGCCCAGCTTTGCCCGTTGCTTACGCCAATCCAGCGGCTGGCCTGTGCCGATTGCAGTGCCCAGGCCCTGCGCGGGCTGATCAGGCTGAGTTTGCCCAGGCTGCCCTGGCTCAAGGCCTCCACCTGATCACAAAACTCCTGCTCGTCCAGTGCCAACAGCTCTGGCACACGCGCCGCCAGTGCCGACCAGACCATGCCAACCGACTGGCCCTGAGCGCCGTCCATGGGTAAAAAGGCCAGGATGTCGTCGGCCTGAAACCACTGGCGTGCCACCTGGCCGTGTGGCTTCTCGCAACTCAGCCGCGCCGCAATGGCCTGTTGCGGGTAAGGCGTGGCGGCAAATTCCACCCCGAATTCTTCGCGGGTCTTGCTGGCGCGGCCTTCACACACCACCGTCAGGGTGGCGGGGCGGGGCGCGTCAATGACTTCAATGTGGGGCTGAAAACGCACCGCCTCACGCAGTTGCGCCTCTAACGCAGGCACATCCACGATCCAGGTCAGTGCCGGCACGTCCAGGCTGGCGGCCGAAAAATTAACTTCGCCGCCGTCATCGCCTTTGACTTGCATGGCGGTGACCTCGGTGGCGTGCCGGGTATCGGGCCAACAGCGAACCGATGCCAGCAGCGCTTTGGACTTGGCGTTGAGCGCGTAAACCCGCACATCAGGCTCGCTGGGGGCTGGCGCCGGGGGCACATACAAACCAATGCGAACCTGTTCACGGGCCAGCAAGAGTGCCAGTGTGTGCCCCACAATGCCGCCGCCACGGATGCAAATATCTAAGTGTTGAGTCATGCGCTTGATTGTAGGAGTGGCCGCTTCAGAAGTGGTCCGACGAATCAGCATACCGGTGCGTTCAAAGCGCAAGTTGCACATGCCGGGTTGGGCGAAGATAAACCAATGGGGCAGTTGTGCCAGGAATTTGATCTGCATGCCAACCAAGTCACCGAGTGGAAGAGACAGGTGCTTGAGCGTGCGGCAGATGTATCCGGCGGTGTCGCCCCACCCAAGCCGGTAGATCTGCAACCGCTGCATGCCCAGATTGGTCAATTGACATTGGATAATGATTTTTTAGAAAACGGACTCGCCAAGGCGGGATTGCTGAGCGCAAGATGATGATTGATCGAGCCGATCGACTGCTCTTGAGCTAAAAGGCCAAGTTACTGGATGTCAGTCGAGACACGGTGTACTAGCTGCCCCGTGCCACCAATGCAATCAATCTGAGAGAGTCAATAGAGGCAATCCCTGATGTCAATACTCACATTGGGTAGGGCCTAAGCGCCAGTTGTTACACCGGATTTGGCCTGCATTACGCTGCCGGTTTCTGGCCTGAGGTAAGCACACACGGTTGGATAAGAGGCACGGTGTACGACGCATGTGTGCTTGGCCGATACCGTGTTATCTTAGTGTGTCGCGGCAGTGCAGCCCTTGCCAGCTGCCGCGGCTGGCCAGTTCTGCAGATATTCGCGGGGCAAGTTCGGACAGGCGCAGGTTCCAGAACGGGGCCAGTTTCAGTGAAGGCGGTACCTCGCTGCCTACCCGTTGCAGCAGGATGTCAGGGGAAAGCCGCTCAATGAAATCAGCGAGCAGGTCAATGCAGCCCTGCTCGCTGAGCAGGGGTACGGCGTCGGCGTTACGCTGCCATTCCCGTGCCAGCGCGGTGCCTCGCACCAGCTGCAGCTGATGTAGTTTGAGCGCCCGGATGGGCAGGGTCGAAAGCTGGCGGGCACCGTCAAGCATGCTCGCATGGGATTCACCCGGCAGGCCCAGAAGCAGGTGCGCGGTCACTTCCAGTCCGCGTGCGGCAGCCCGTTGAATTGCATCGACGCTGCTGGCAAAGTCGTGGCCGCGGTTGACGCGTGCCAGAACGGCGTCGTTGCACGACTCCACACCGATTTCCAGTTCGATGATGTGGTCACGCGCCAGTGCCGCCAGGTAGTCAAGCACCTCATCAGGCAGACAGTCAGGTCGGGTGCCGATCGCCAGGCCGCTGATCTGGTGATGCGCAAGCGCTTCCTCGTAACAACTGCGCAGGCGCTCGAACTCACCGTAGGTGTTGCTGTAGCTTTGAAAATAGGCGATGTAGCGCTGGGTACCGGTGTAACGGCGCTGCAGAAACTCCAGCCCGGCGTCAATTTGCTCCGCAATTGGCTGACGCCGGCTCAGGTAGCTGGGCGTGAAGCTGGCGTTGTTGCAAAAGGAGCAGCCTCCGGTGCCGACCAGACCGTCGCGGTTCGGGCAGGTGAAGCCCGCGATCACCGAGACCTTCTGCACCCTGCCGCCGTAGCGTGTTTTGACATGCTCGTTCCAGGCGTTGTAGCGGCGTTCGCCAAACGGGTTTGCGGCTGCAGGTGTCATTTCGGGTCAGGGCATCACTTCGGGGTGTTCATAAACTTCGCAGTCCATCATCAGTTTTCGCGCCTGCAGGTGCTCCCTGTCAAACCAGGCGTGTGGATTGGGTTTGTTAATCTCTTGACCCATGAAGCGGATTAACCCACAGACCGACTCGACCCCTCCGTGCGGTACTGCAGGGCTTGCTTGGCGTAGCTGATGTTCTGGTCTTTCATGACCCGGTTATTATCACTTCGGGCGTCATGGCACATCACAAGCCCTGCAAAAACCTGTGAGGAGTTGGTACTGCCCTATTTTTTGCAGTTTGCCTTGAGGTAGTCCTGAATCAGTTCAGACACCTTCTCAAGTTTTTGCAGTGCTTCTGGCACAAACTTGGCGATCGGATGCGCCGCACGATACTTGGCCAGGTAATCCTCGATGGATTCGCGCTGTTCCGGCGGAAGGCGGGTGTCCATTTCTTTCTTGGTGCTGTAGGCGTGTTGTTGCCGCAATTCCGCTGCGAGTTCGCGTACATGGGCTGCGAGGATCAAGTCGTCGGTTTTCATGGTTACTCCTGGTTGAAGGGTCAATATGGCACAAATGTCGCGACCATTTTGCGCGCTTTCGCGCACCTGCGGTGCACTCGCAGACGGTGTTCGACGGGTGTGTCGTAACTCAGCCCGCGCATGCCAGATCATCCGGTCTTGAATGGCGTTGGCGCGATGCCAGCGGTATCGGTGCGGGATGCGCACGCACAAAAATATTTTCTCCAATTGTAAAAATAGGCCTAAATAACCCCTTATTTCTGCCGTTATAGAAACTATGAACGGAGGACCGACTTCAGACTCATTCTGTCGCTTGACACACCATGCAACTGCCATCTATTGATCGAATCCAGAATTTGCGGCCCGTCGCTGCAGAAACGGCTTCGCTTGTCACTGGAAAAGTTGTGCCAGTGGCGCCTGTCAACCCCTCTACACAAAGCACATTGCCAGCCGAGCCATCGCCCAGTGTCATCAACATGATCAACCAGGCCGAGAAACCAATTGCCGGGGAAGGTGTGTACAGCAGCGTGTCTGACCCCAGCCGCACCGGGGCCGCCGCATCAAGCACTGAGAAAGACTGGACCATTCACCGCCCAGCGCCCGAAAAAGTTGAAGACCCGCCCCCTGAGCCCATCTCCAAGATGTTGGTGGAGCACATCAAGTCACTCTGGCTTGCCAGTGCCAGCGCGGTGCAGGTGCAGCAGCAAGTCAAGAACCAGCTGGATGCCAGCCAGCCCAACCTGAACGCCACACCCGGCGTACTCTCCTCGGAGTCTCTGACCTATTCCCCCAGCAAGGTGAACAAAACAGAGAATATTTGAACGATGATTGAGGCATGCACACCTCAGCCCTCGTCCTTTTTTCGGGTGGACAAGACTCCACCACCTGCCTCGCCCACGCCCTTGCCACCTATGCGCGTGTGGAAACCATCGCTTTTGACTACCGCCAGCGCCATCGCGTCGAGCTTGATGCCCGCCTGACGGTGTTGGCCGAAGTACGGGCCAAGTTCCCGCAGTGGGCGAACAAGCTGGGCGAAGACCACCTGCTTGACCTGGCCGTGTTGGGCGAGGTGAGTGACACCTCGCTGACGCGTGACACCGCGTTCAAGATGGCGCAAAGCGGTCTGCCCAACACCTTTGTGCCGGGGCGCAACCTGCTTTTTCTGACCCTGGCCGGGGCCGTCGCCTATCGGCGCGACCTGCAGGTGCTGGTCACTGGCGTGTGTGAAACCGATTTTTCAGGCTACCCAGATTGCCGCGACGACACCATGAAGGCCATGCAACTGGCGCTCTCGCTGGGCATGGACAAGCGCTTCTTGATTGAAACCCCGCTGATGTGGATCGACAAGGCTGCTACCTGGGCCATGGCCCACCGATTGGGCGGGGCGTCCGGGGCGGTTGGCGGTGGTGATGCCTTGGTGGAACTGATCATTGAGCACACCCACACCTGTTATCTGGGTGACCGCAGCCACCGTCACCCCTGGGGTTATGGCTGCGGTGAATGCCCGGCTTGTGAACTGCGCGCGCGCGGTTACGAGCGTTTTGTGACCAGTTTATAACGTGCGCTGGCGCCGTCCGGCTGTGCCAACAGCTCCCAGTGATGGTCATGAAAGGCTGCCACAGTCGGTTTGTGTGCTATTGAAATAATAGCTCCTTGTACACTATCTAAATGGGCCAGGAGCCGTTTATACAGGATATTTTCGGTGGCCTCGTCGACTGCGCTGGTGGCTTCGTCCGCAAAAATCCATTTGGGCTTTTTCAGCAACACGCGGTCAATGGCCAGACGCTGTTGCTCGCCGCCTGAGAGCGTCTGGCCCCAGGCATCGGCAGTGTCAAGCTTGCCGGTCAAGCCGGGCAGGGCAGCGTCGAGCAGCGCGTGGCGCAGTTGTGCGTCGGTATATTGGCGGGCCTCATGCGGGTAAGCCAGCGCCTCGCGCAGCGGCCCATTCGGAAAATACGGACGTTGCGGGATGAACATGGCGTCCACAGGTCGTTGCAGGTGGCCGCTGGCAAATGGCCAGATACCGGCAAAGGCCCTAAATAGCGTGGATTTGCCACTGCCTGATGGCCCTTGCAGCAAGATGTGGTCACCCGCCTCGGCTCTGACATGCGCCTGGCTCAGCAACACCGCGCCGCTGGGCAGCGCCAGATCCAGGTCACTGGCTTCAATGAAATCAGAATCAATAGCTATCAGCGCTTTATCTGTATGGTCTAGAGTGTTAAAAGACGCTTCAAAGCTGGTCAAACGGTCGGTGGTGGCACGCCAGGCAGCCAGGCAGCCAGACTGCTGTAGTTGTCCACAAACCAGCTCAAGGCACCTTGCACTTGCCCGAAGGCGCTGGAAATCTGCATCAGCTCACCCAACTGAATGGCGCCACTGAAAAAGCGCGGTGCCGCCACCACAAATGGAAACACCAGGGCTGCCTGGCCAAAAAAGCTGGTGAACCAAACCAGGTTCTTTTGCGCCTTGATCAGGGCCAGGTAATTGCCCAGCACCGCGCCAAAACGGGCGTCAAGCTGGTCTCGCTCAACTGTTTCTCCCTTGTCCAGTGCAATTGCCTCGCTGTATTCACGCACCCGCACCATGTGGTGCCGAAAGTCGGCCTCCCGCCGCTGCTGCTCAAAGTTGAGTTTGATCTGCGGCCGCCCAATGTAGTGGGAAAGCACGCTGCCGGCCAGGCAGTAGAGCAGTGCCATCCAGACCATGAAGCCGGGAATGTTGAATTCAGATCCGCCCAACGTGAAGGCAAAACCACCCGACAAGCCCCACAAAATGCCGACAAAACTCGCCAGCGTCACCACGGCGTTGAGCAGGCCCATGGAGAGCGACACGGTGTAGCTGGTGAACTGGTTGATGTCTTCCTGAATCCGCTGGTCCGGGTTGTCGGGGTTTCTGGCGGGTGCGCCGGGCGCGTCGGGCTGGCTGGCAAAACGCAGCAATTCCAGCTTGTAAAAAGCCTGGTTGGCCAGCCAGCGTTGCAGGTAGTGCGCGGTCATCCAGGCGCGCCAGCGCATTTCAAGCAGTTGTGTCAGGTAAAACTTGTAAACCGCCAGCACGATGAAGGCAAATGCAAGCCAGGTGAAACGCCCGAGTTGCGCCCAGAAGACGTTAGAGTTCTTGTCTTGCAATGCATCGTAAAACAGGCGGTTCCAGTCGTTGAAAAGCACCGCCATGTAAACCAACGCCAGGTTCAGCAGCACGATGGCTGCGAGCAGCGCGCGTGCCTGCCACTTCTTCTCTGAGGCAAAGTAGGGTCGGGTGAGCGCCCAGGCCTGGGTGGTGAAAGTCTTGAACGTCGTGAGTTTGGTGTGGAGGGTCATGGCCAGAAAAATTAGCTGTTGCGCACGCCGCTTGCCACATGGCCTGACGGCACATGTTGTGCTGCAGACTCAATGTGGCCGGTCTGGTCGTCAAAGAAAAAGTCGGGTTCAAACTCGCGCAGAAACTCGCCTTTGGGCAAGCCGCCCAAAAACATGGCCTCGTCCACTTCGATGTGCCAGTCCATCAGGGTGCGAATGGCACGCTCATGGGCGGGCGCGCTGCGGGCGGTGACCAGGGCGGTGCGAATGCGCATGGTTGGCGTGCTGGCGTTTTGCAGCCGCTGCAAGGCGAACAACAGTGGCTTGAACGGGCCGTCGGGCAGGGGCAGGGCGGCTTTCTCAATTTCATGCTGCTGAAAGGCCTGCAGCCCTTGCGTCTGGTAGACGCGTTCGGCTTCGTCAGAAAACAGCACGGCATCACCGTCAAACGCAATCCGCACCTCCAGCGGATGGGCCTCACCGGCGTGGGCTGACTGCGGGTAGACCTGTGCCGCCGGGGTGCCAGCTGTCAGCGCCTCGCGCACGTCACTCAGGTGTGTGCTCAGGAACAGGTTGGCGTGCAAGGGCTTCAGGTAGCGCCAGGGCGCCTTGCCGCGGGTGAAACTGCCGCGCTCGATCGCCAACCCGTAATGCTGTGCCGAGCGAAACACCCGCATGCCCGAGACCGGGTCGTTGCGCGAGAGGATCACCACCTCGACCAACTGGGCCTCAGACGTGTTGAACGCCAGCAATTTTTTGACCAGCGAAAACGCCACGCCAGGCTTGGCCGGCATGTCCAGCCGTTCCAGTTGCAGCGCCATGTAGGCGCGGTCATCGGCCTGCTCAAACATCTGGTTTTCTTCTTCAAAATCAAACAGGGCGCGGCTGCTGATGGCCACCACCAGTTTGCCGTCAAGCGTCATGGCCATGGGTCACCTGCACCTTATTGCTGTAAAAACATCCGGTACACCGGGTTGGCGGTTTCTTCCACACAGGGGTAGCCCAGGGTCTCCAGAAACCCGGCAAACGCCGCGTTGTCACTCCCTGGCACTTGCAGCCCGACCAGAATGCGGCCGTAATCCGCGCCCTGGTTGCGGTAGTGAAACAGGCTGATGTTCCAGCCCGGGCGCATCAGGCTCAAAAACTTCAGCAGGGCGCCGGGCCGCTCGGGGAACACAAAACGCAGCAAGCGCTCATCTCTTGCAAGCAAGGAGTGACCGCCCACCATATGCCGGATGTGTTCCATGGCCAGTTCGTCGTGGGTCAGGTCAAGCGCTTCAAAGCGGTGTTTGGTGAGGTGGGCGGCAATTTTGCCGGATTCTCCCTTGGCCGCGGTGGTGAGCCCGACAAACACATTGGCTTTTTTGGCGTCACTGATGCGGTAGTTGAATTCGGTGACGTTCCTTGATGTCTTGGGACCACCAAACGCCGGCAGATCGCCAATCAGCTCACAAAAACGGCGGAAGCTGCCGCGTTCTTCGGGAATGGTCACCGCAAACAGCGCCTCGCGCTCCTCGCCCACCTCGGCACGCTCGGCGACAAAGCGCAGGCGGTCAAAGTTCATGTTGGCGCCGCACAAGATGGCGGCATAGGTTTCCCCCTTTTTTTTGTGGGTGGCCACATATTGCTTCACGGCGGCCACGGCCAGGGCGCCGGCCGGTTCCACGATGCTACGGGTGTCGGCAAACACGTCCTTGATGGCGGCGCAGACCGCATCGGTGTCGACCAGCATGTATTCGTCCACCAACTCGCTGGCGACGCGGAAGGTTTCCTCGCCCACCAGTTTCACCGCTGTGCCGTCCGAGAACAGGCCCACATCGGGCAGGGCGACACGATGTTTGGCGGCCACCGATTGCGCCATGGCATCCGAATCGTTCATCTGCACGCCAATCACCTTGACCTCAGGGCGCAGCGCCTTGATGTAATTGGCCACGCCGCTGATCAAGCCGCCGCCGCCAATGGCGACAAACACCGCGTCCAGCCGGCCCTGGTGCTGGCGCAGCATTTCCATGGCAATGGTGCCTTGACCAGCGATCACATCGGGGTCGTCAAACGGGTGGACGAAGGTGAGTCCTTCTTTTTTCTCAAGCTCCAGGGAATGCGCGTAGGCGTCGGAGTAACTGTCGCCAAACAACACGACTTCACCACCAAAGCCGCGCACGGCGTCAATTTTGACCGCTGGCGTGGTGGTGGGCATGACGATGACCGCGCGCGCGCCGAGCCGTTGGGCACTCAGCGCCACGCCTTGCGCATGGTTGCCGGCAGAGGCGCAAATCACGCCCTTCTTGAGTTGCGCAGGGCTCAGGTGCGCCATCTTGTTGTAGGCACCGCGCAGCTTGAAGCTGTGCACGGGCTGCTGGTCTTCGCGCTTGAGCAGCACCGTGTTGTTCAGCCGAGCACTCAAGCCTGGGGCGTGTTCCAGTGCAGATTCCACCGCCACGTCATAGACGCGGGCGTTCAGGATTTTTTTCAGGTAGTCAAACGGGGTCAGGTGCAGTGTTTTCATAGGTGGGCAATGATAAGCGGCTCGCCC
>CAISLL010000165.1 GCA_903886165.1 uncultured beta proteobacterium
TCTCAACCGCCAAGGCGCCGCGTGGCGCCGGCAATGCCATGCTGGGCGGACGCACGGGCAAGGCCACCAGCATGTTTTCAAGCCGGCCCCAAGCGTCACGCACATTCACCACCGACTGCCATTGCGACACAATCTGCACCAGCGGCGCCAGCACGCGTCCGCCCAGAATCGAGGCAATGATCATCATGGCCGCACCGCCATTGAGTTCATTGCGCAGCAGCAACCAGGCACCCAGCCCCAGCAGCAGCGAACTGGTGGTGTTCTGCAAAAACTTGGAAGCCGCCTGAAACGCGCCGCCAGCTTCAGACGCCTGCGCCTGCAGGTTCAGAAACTCGCGCTGCTTGTCAATCCAGCGGCGGTGAATATCGGGCAACATGCCCATGGCCTCGATCACCTGGGCGTTGCGCAAGGAACCATCAGCATACTGCTGCGCCGCTATCGCGCTGCGGTTGGCCGCCAGCAGCGGCGGCTGCGTGCCGCGTTGGTTGAGCCAGGCAATCAGGGTCTGGATCACCGCCGCCGCAACGGCCGACCAGCCCAGCACCGGGCTCATGGCAAAAATCAGAATCAGAAACACGATCGAGACCGGCGCTTCCATGCAGGCAATCAGCACCGGCGTGTTAAGAAATTCGCGCACGGTTCTGAAGTCGTTCATGGGCTGCGCGGTGCCGCCGGGCATGCGCTTCATGTGGGCTTCAAAGATGGCGCTGAAGATGCGCCCGCTCATGCGCTGGTCCAGCGCCATGGAGGCCTGGTGCATCAGTTGACTGCGAGCCCAGTCCAGCACCTCCATCACCACAAACACCGCCAGCACCGCCAGCGTCAGCATGGCCAGCGTCATGTGGCTGCGGCTGTTAACCACCCGGTCGTAGACCTCCAGCATGTAGGCCGAGGGTGCCAGCACCAGCAGACTGGCAACCACGCTGAGCCAGGCAGCCCGGGTGAAATAGGGTTTCAGCGCGGCCACACTCAGGCCAAGTTCTGAAGGAAGTTTTGCGGGATTCATGCGGCCTCCTCGACCATCACATATTCAGGAATTTCAGCGCTGGGAGCGGCAAGCGGTTCTGCCTCAGCCGTGTCCTGCTCATCGCTGAACAGAAAAGACAGCTCAAAAACACTGTCAGGGCGGCGTGACAACACAATCTCAAGCAGTTTTTTCTCCTTGAAATTGGCTTCGTCCTGCGCCGTCAGGGCGAGCGCAAAGCGGATCCGGCCGTCCAGCGTGTACATGGAGAGTTGACCCGCCTTGACCGACAGGGTATGGCGATCAAAGTAAACCGGGCACGTGTCGGCAAAACGCAACAATGGCAGCGGCTTGCCCGCCAGACGCGTCAGATTGAAGGGGCTTTGCGGACTTTGAAACAGCATCCGGCTGGTGCGCGACACCGAATAGATGGCATTGCAAACCATCTGCGAACCCATCTCCGGAAAGCGCTGACGCAGGGTGTGATACATCAGGTGATGCAAGGCCACCCGGTTCCACACCTTGGTCTGTTGCACCGTGGGCGCCAGCGCGTTGCACACTCTGGCAAACGCAGCCTGCAACTCCTGCAAACGCGTGTTTTGCTCAGGTGAGGCGTTCAGCGGTATGCGCAGCGTAAAATTCATATAGGAAGAAAGTGTAGCACATTCCTATATGAATATTTTGAAGCTACTGCGTCTGCGTCAACGGCTATCCAAGCCGTTCAGCCAGCCAAACCTTGATCACCGATTGTCGCGTGACACCAAGCTTGCTTGCCTCTCGATCCAAAGACTCGATCATCCATGTAGGGAAGTCGACATTCACGCGCTTTTGCTCGTGCAACACGCGTTTGGCCTTGGACAAGTCCAATAAACCAGAGATGTCAACACCCGCCTCAAACTGTTGCTCGAAATCTTTAGCTTTCATAAAGTGCCACCTCCTCAGTTCGAGCCCGTCGAACAGAAATAAGCCGAATATTTACACCCCGGTAAGTGATCACGGCCGACCAGTGCTTCCCGCCGATCAATCCAATGACCAGATAACGCGTCTCCCCCTCAATCTTTGCGGGAATTTCCAACAAATCCGGGTCGCTCCAAAGGAGCTGCGCATCAACAAAATCCATGCCGTGCTTTGCAAGATTCGACTCGCTTTTGACAGCATCAAATTCAAAGACAAACATGGTATAAAAAGTATACCTTAATTACTCAGGCTACTGCGTCTGCGTCACCGAGTTGATCACCACCGGCGTCAGCGGAACATCTGCCATGCCATTGGAGACCGCTGTTGGCACAGCAGCGATGGCGTCTGCTGTGGCCATGCCCGAAATGACCTTGCCAAACACTGCGTAGCCGGGATTGGTCGCATCCTGGTAGTCCAGCGTCGGGTTATCGACAACGTTGATGTAGAACTGCGAGGTGGCTGAATTGGCGACAGCGGTCCGTGCCATGGCCAGGGTGCCACGCAGATTGGTCAGCCCTTTGTTCGATTCCAGAGTGATCGGTGCTCTGGTCGTGGCTGCGGTCAATGTTGCGTCGTAACCACCGCCCTGAATCATGAAGTTCGGAATCACCCGGTGAAAAATGAGGTTCGAGTAGAAGTTGGCATTGACGTACTGCATGAAATTGAGTGCCGACAGCGGCGCCTTGACCGGGTCGAGTTCCATGACGATGTCACCCAGGCTGGTCTTCAGGGTGACCTGCGGCACGGGAATGGTGACCGTCATGGAGCGCAGTACCACGCCACCGCCGACCACTGCCACCGTCATCGGTCCGGTCACGGCAGGCGTGCAGGTGTAGACCTTCTCGCTTGGTCCAGCACTGGTCACCACTTCTGCAATGCCAGCGCACGAAGGCGCGTTGAAGCTGATGCCTTTGTCCAGGTTCGGCCCGTTGATCGTGAAAGTGGCGAGCTTGCCGTACATCAGCAGGTCCGGCGTGATGTCCGTTTTTTCAAGGCCACCGCAGCCTACCAGTGCGGCGGCACATACCACACTTGTTCCGAACCATTTGAAATTCATCGTGCCGATCTCCATTGTGATCCGGCATTTTAGAGCCATGCAATCCCCGTTTGCCGGGTAAGCAGGGAGAATCGCTGCGCTACCACCAAGGCCTGTGTGCCGCTTGTGCAAGTTAAGTTTGATAGGAAACACGTACCCCTGGCTCCGTGGGTGAAAAATCCTTGGTGTTACGCGTGACCAGAATGCGTCTGTTCACCTGAGCTGTAGCCCAGATAATGGCATCGGGTAAGCTGATTTTGTGCCTCTTTCTCAGCGTTACCGCAACGCCACTGACCTGCTCGTCAATTGGCCCCCTCACCCCAGCCTGATCGTGTCCCCGCCAGTAGCGGCCAGTTCCTGGGCCAGCGCGTCTTTGGCGGCCTGAATTTTTGCCGGTAAGTCGCCCGCAGGCGTCAGCAGCTTTGCCACGTCTGTGCCAAGAAACAGCAGTTGCTCAAGCTGCTCGCGCGCCCGGGGAGAGACCGAATCGAGGTCATAGCTATTGCCGTCAACGGTAACCATGTTCATGGGAATATTCCTTTTTTTGTAAGTCGGGACGAATGCCGCGTCAGCCCAGTTTAATGGTATCGCCACCCATGACTGAGGGCGCATTAAAGAGTGCTTCCTGCAGAGCCTTTGCGTAGGCATGACGAGCGGTTCGCAGCACCGCCCCCTGAGCTTGATGTCTGGCAAGTTCGCTGTCCACAAACTGCAGGCTTTGCAATTGCTCCTTGGCTGCGTTGGGCAAGGTATCGAAGTCGTATTCTTTGCCGTCAATTTTGACAATTGGCATGGTGATGTTCCTTGTTCCGCTTGAACTAATTTAGGGATGGTTGGGCGAAAAAAAAGGCCCCCGAAGGAGCCTCTTTGAGAGTGACTAAGCTTTTGTCTTCCCGCCTCCCAACCCCAGCAAAAGGGCATCCGGGCTTCAAGGGTGAAAGACTTGGCTTAATTAGTCTTACACGATCGTAATCGTGGAACCACCAAGAACCACTGTGCTGTTGCTCAGGTCAAACAAACCGGTCAGCTTCACGACCGTGTCCGCACCAGCCGTAAACACCGTGGAACCACCAGTGTTATCTTCAAAAATGTACGTGTTGCCACCAGTCTGGAACCA
>CAISLL010000166.1 GCA_903886165.1 uncultured beta proteobacterium
CAATCCGTTTCCGTCGGTGATGGGCCGGGTCTGCCCGGCGCCCTGCGAGTCAGGTTGCAACCGCAACCAGCTTGAAGATTTTGTTGGCATCAATTCGGTTGAGCATTTCCTGGGCGACTACGCCATCAAGCACAAGCTGGCCTACAACAAGCCCGCCCAACTGACCGGCAAAACCGTGGCGGTCATCGGCGGCGGCCCGGCCGGCATGTCAACCGCCTACCAGTTGGCCCTGAAAGGCCACTCGGTCACCATTTTTGACGAGCGTGCAGAGTTGGGTGGCATGATGCGTTATGGTATTCCGGGCTTTCGCACACCCCGTGATGTGCTGGACGCCGAAATCCAGCGCATCCTTGACCTGGGTGTGGAAACCCGCATGAATTGCCGCATTGGCACCGACATCACCATGGCGCAGATTCGTGAGCAGTTCCAAGCTGTCTTTCTGGGCCTGGGCGCGCAAGCCGGTCGTGCCTTGCCGGTGGAGGGTGCTGACGCACCCAACTGCGTCACCGCCACCTCTTTCCTGAAGGCATTTAACGACGGCCGCCTGCGGCATGTGGGCAAGCGCGTGGTGGTCATCGGCGGTGGTGACACCTCGATCGACGTGGCCACGGTGGCGCGTCGACTGGGTCACATCGACAAGGTGCATGAGTCAGACCGCCCCGAGCATGCCATTGCCGGCCATGTGGCCCACGACGTGGCCGCCGCTTCTGTGCGCCAGGGCGCCGAAGTCACGCTGACGACCATTTTCGACATTGAAAAAATGCAGGCGTCCAAACACGAGGTGGACCACGCCCTGTCTGAAGGGATCACCATTCGTGGTGGTATGGCACCGGTGGCCGTGATCCGTGGTGAAGACGGTCGCGCCGTGGCGCTGCGCATCATGCGCTGCGAGGCCAAGATGGTGGGTGGTCGGCTTGACATCAAGAACATCGAAGGCACCGAGGAAGACATCCCTGCAGATTTGATCGTGTCGGCCATCGGCCAGGCGGTCGACTTCACCGGTCTGGAAGAATTCAACAACGGCAAGGGTGCCATCAATTCGGACAAAAATTACCAGGTGCAAGGCCAGCCCGGTTTCTTTGTGGGCGGTGATGTGGTGCGGCCCCACCTGTTGACCACCGCGATTGGCCATGGGGCCATTGCTGCTGATGGCATTGACCGCTTCTTGCAGCATGAAGCGCTGGAAAAACGTCCCAAGATCGACGTGCACACCTTTGACTTGAAACGCAAGATGATCGAGAAGGGTTTGACCTTCACCGAGGTGCATGAGCCGACCCGGGGTACCGACAAGAGCACCGCAGCCATCCATAACTTTGATAACCGCTCAGACCGTTATGTGATTTCGCACAAGGAGTTGTTCCTTGGGCACTTCGGCTTTGCACCACGCAACAAGCGCGGTATTGTGTCGCTCACTGCGGAAGAAGCGCTGGACAACTTTGAGGAACGTCTGCAACCCCTGCTGGAGGCACAGGCTGTGACTGAAGCCAAGCGCTGCATGAGCTGTGGCCAGTGTTTTGAATGTGATAACTGCGTGGTGTATTGCCCCCAAGTGGCCGTGTTCAAGGTACCCAAAGCCAAGGCAACCGTTGGCCGTTACGTGGATACCGACTACAGCAAGTGCATCGGCTGCCATATCTGTTCGGATGTCTGCCCCACTGGCTACATCCAAATGGGTTTGGGAGACTAGGTGATGTGGCAGCGCGCCTGGTTTCTTGTCATGGGTGGTCGGTTTGTGCGCAGCGTCCTGATGCTTGCCGCCATGTATCTGACGTCTGCAACCGGGGTCGCCCAGGTCCAGAGCGCGCCTGGGCGAGGTTTTCAACCATTGGTTGAAAAGGCGCAGGGCGGTCAATGCGTGGACGACCCCGCCTTCATGCGACGCAACCACATGACGCTGCTCAAGCACCAGCGTGATGACACCATGCATGGCGGTGTCCGCACCGGCAAGTACTCGCTCAAGGCGTGTGTGGCATGCCATGCCAGTCAGAGCAGCCAAAGCGTGTCTGCTGAAAAAGGTGATTTTTGCCAGAGTTGCCACAGCTTCGCCGCAGTCAAGATTGATTGTTTTGAGTGCCATGCCAACAAGCCCCCCGCCAAGGGTGCACAGTCGGTAGCGTCGCAGAGGCTTCCCACTGGCCCGTCAATGGGCATGCAGCTGACTCAGATGTTGTCACCGCAACAGGTCAAACCATGAAGCACGATCACCCCGCCCCTGAGAAAAATGTCGCTGAACAGACACCAAGCCGTCGTGGATTTCTGGGGGTTGCGGCTGCCGGAATAGCCGGCATCTTGTTGGCACCGGGCGTTCGGTTGATTGAAATTGCCCAGGCCGCGCCGGCAACTGGCCAAGCCAGCACCGGTGCCAGCAGCCAGGTGCGCTGGGGCATGCTGATAGACAGCGGCAAATGCGCCAGTGGTTGCACCGACTGTGTCACGGCCTGCAACACCGAAAACGGCCTGTCGGGCGGCACTTTGCCAACGGATTCGCAGTGGATTCGCAAGATCGAGATCAAGGAAATTCGCACGGGTAGAACCCAGTCCTTGCCCATGATGTGCCAGCATTGCGCCGAACCGCCTTGTGTCGATGTGTGCCCCACCGGCGCCTCGTTCAAGCGGGCGGATGGCATTGTGCTGGTCGACAAGCACATTTGTATTGGTTGCCGTTATTGCGTGATGGCTTGCCCCTACAAGGCGCGCTCGTTTGTCCATGAGCCTTTGCATGACCAGAAAACAGACGTGCCGCGTGGCATGGGAACGGTTGAAGGGTGCACCCTGTGTGTGCACAAGGTCGACCGTGGCGAGATGCCCGCCTGCGTCACCGCTTGCTCAGATGCGGGTCACGGTGCCATTCTTTTCGGTGACCTGAACAACCCCGAGAGTGAGATCGCCAAGCGGGTTGCCAGCTACCCAACGCGCCAGATTCGGGAAGATTTGAATCTGAACACTGGTGTGCGCTACAGCGGCATTTGAAGAAAGACCAGCCCATGAAATTTGTTCTACGTCCCTTGAAGGACACAGGCCCTGGTTACTACCAACTGTTTGCCGGTTTGGCTGTGATGTTGGCCGTCGGGCTGGGGGCAG
>CAISLL010000167.1 GCA_903886165.1 uncultured beta proteobacterium
ACTACAGTCACGCCACTTCATCCACACCCACCCACTGTTTAGGAGCGCTCATGCTGACCAAGACCCAACAAACCAACGCAGCCCTGATGGCCCGCCGCCGTGCCGCCATTCCACGCGGTGTCGGCCAAAGCCACGAAGTGTTCATTGCCCGAGCTGACAACGCCGAGGTGTGGGATGTGGAAGGCAAGCGCTACATTGACTTTGCCGGTGGCATTGCGGTGCTCAACACCGGCCACTGCCGCCCGGAGATCGGGCAGGCTGTGAAAGCACAGGTCGACCTGTTCACACACACCTGCTTTCAGGTGCTGGCCTACGAGTCATATGTGGAACTGGCCGAGCGCATCAACGCCCTGGCACCCGGCAACTTTGCCAAGAAAACCCTGTTTTTAACCACTGGTGCCGAAGCGGTTGAAAACGCCATCAAGATTGCCCGCTCACACACCAAGCGCAGCGGCGTCATTGCCTTCACCAGCGGTTACCACGGTCGCACCCTGCTCACCCTGGGTCTGACCGGCAAGGTGGCTCCTTACAAACTTGGCTTTGGCCCGTTCCCGAACGAGATTTTCCACGCCCAATTTCCCAATGCCGCGCACGGCGTGAGTGTGGACGACTCCATGGCATCCATTGAATTGATCTTCAAGAACGACATTGAAGCCAGCCGCGTGGCCGCCATCATCATTGAACCCGTCCAAGGTGAAGGCGGCTTCAATGTGGCCCCCACCGACTTTTTGCAGCGCCTGCGTGCCTTGTGTGACCAGCATGGCATTTTGATGATTGCCGACGAAATCCAAACCGGCGCTGGCCGCACCGGCACCTGGTTTGCCATCGAGCAAAGCGGCGTGGCACCAGACATGATCACCATGGCCAAATCCATGGCCGGTGGTTACCCGATCTCTGGTGTGGTGGGTCGTGCAGAGGTGATGGACGCGCCTGCAGCCGGTGGCCTGGGCGGCACCTATGCCGGCAGCCCGGTTGCCTGCGCTGCCGCACTGGCCGTGCTGGACGTGTTTGAAAAAGACAACCTGCTGACACGCAGCCGCGCGTTGGGTGCGCACATGATGACCCGGCTCAAGGGCATGGCCGCCAAAGACAAACGCATCTGCGATGTGCGCGGTCTGGGCGCCATGGTGGCGATCGAGTTGTGCAAGGACGGCGATCCGCACCAACCCAGTGCCGAGTTGGCCAAAGCGCTGGCCGCAGAGGCGACCAAGCGCGGCCTGATCTTGCTGACCTGCGGCACTTATGGCAACGTGGTGCGCATTCTGGTGCCTCTGACGGCCAGCGATGCCATCGTGAACGAGGGTTTGGCCATCATTGAAGCCAGCCTGGCTGCATTGGCCTGATTGGCACGCTATTTGCGTAGCTAAATTAGCTTGTAGCCCATATACTGTTGGCGTCTAGTGCTTTTGAAAGAATAGCAAATAATGGCTTCGTCAGACCCCCTCGTTCGCTTCACCAGTGTCCAAAAAACCTACGACGGCAGCACCCTGGTGGTGCGTGACCTGAACCTTGACATCCAGAGCGGCGAATTCCTGTCACTGCTGGGGCCATCAGGTTCGGGCAAGACCACCACGTTGATGATGCTGGCCGGATTTGAGTCACCCACCTCGGGTGAAATCTCCCTAGCCGGAAAATCCATCACCCGCACACCCCCGCACAAGCGCAACTTTGGCATGGTGTTTCAAAACTACGCGCTGTTTCCACACATGACCATTGCCGACAACGTGGCTTACCCACTCACCGTGCGCAAAGTGGAAAAGTCCGAACGTGAAACCCGCGTCAAAAAGGCGCTGGACATGGTGCACCTGGGTGGCAAGGGTGACCGCTACCCGGGACAACTCTCGGGTGGCCAACAGCAGCGCGTGGCGTTGGCGCGCGCGCTGGTCTTCAACCCGCAACTGGTGCTGATGGACGAGCCGCTGGGGGCGCTGGACAAACAGTTGCGCGAACACATGCAACTGGAGCTCAAGGAACTGCACCGCAAGCTCGGGCTGACCTTTGTCTACGTCACCCATGACCAGTCCGAAGCCCTCACCATGTCCGACCGGGTGGCGGTGTTCAACGACGGATTGATCCAGCAGATCGACACCGTCACCACCTTGTATGAGACCCCGGTGAACCGTTTTGTGGCCAGTTTTGTGGGTGACAACACCGTGCTCAACGCTCAGATCACCGTCACCGAGCGTGGTGCAGGTGGCACCTGCAAGGTGCGCCTGCCCTGCGGTACCGAGCTGCAGGGGCAGGACATCAACGGCGCCCCGCTAAATTACCCGGTGCAGGCCTGCATCCGCCCGGAGCGAGCAAGCATCTGCCCGGGCAGTCAGCCCGCACCGCCAAACAGCCTGCGTGCCACGGTCAACGACCTGATTTATTTTGGTGACCACTTGCGTGTGCGCTGTGAAGTTGACAAGCAGGTGCCCACCACGGTCAAGATTGCCCTGTCCAGCTCCAACATCCCGCAGGCCGGCGACACCGTCTGGCTGGTCCTGCCCCCCGAGCATTTGCGAGTCTACGCATGACCCGTTTGCGCTTTTTGGTTCTTTTTCAACCCCCTAGGAGACCTTCGATGAAACTCACCCCCCTGGTTGCAGCCTGCGCCGCACTGTGTTCCCTTTCCGTCCAAGCCGAGACCCAAATCACCGTGGTGAATTTTGGTGGTGCCAATGGCAATGCCCAAAAAATTGCCTACTTTGCACCCTACGAAAAAGCCACTGGCAACAAAGTGGTTGGCGTCGAATACAACGGTGAGCAGGCCAAGATCAAGGCCATGGTCGAGTCAAAAAAAGTGAACTGGGACGTGGTTGAAGTCGAATCCCCCGACGTCACCCGCGGCTGCGACGAAGGCCTGTTCGAAAAACTCGACTACAGCAAAATCGGCAACAAGGCCGACTTTACGCCCGCAGCGGTTCATGAGTGCGGTATCGGCACCTTCGTCTGGTCCACTGTAATGGCGTACAACGGCGACAAGCTCAAGACCGCACCAACCACCTGGGCTGACTTCTGGGATGTGAAAAAATTCCCTGGCAAACGCGCCATGCGCAAGGGCGCCCGCTACAACGTCGAATTTGCCCTGATGGCAGACGGCGTGCCAGTGAAAGACGTGTACAAGGTGCTGATGACCAAGGACGGTGCCGAACGCGCCTTCAAAAAGCTGACCGAACTCAAGCCCAACATCCAGTGGTGGGAAGCCGGTGCGCAGCCGCCGCAGTTTTTGGTGGCGGGTGACGTGGTCATGACCACCGCCTACAACGGCCGCATTGATGCCGCCCAGCGCGAAGGCAAGAACCTCAAGATCACCTGGACCGGCGGCATTTATGACCTGGACTACTGGGTCATGCCCAAAGGTACCCCCAACAAGGAAGCCGCCCTGAAGTTCATCGCCCTGGCCAGCAGTGCAGATGCCCAGGCCGAGTACGCCAAGAACATTTCTTACGGCCCGACCAACACCAAGGCGCTGACCAAGCTGGACCCCAAGGTGCTGAGTCAATTGCCCACCTCGGCAGCCAACTCCAAGACCGCACTGCAGTTCAACGTGAGTTTCTGGGCTGACCAGGGTGAAGCGCTCGAAAAGCGTTTTGCTGCATGGGCTGCACAGTAAGCTGACACAGGAGAGATGGCATGACTGTCGCCACCACCTTGATTCCCGGCAACCTGGCGGCTCAGTTGAGGCGTTCACAGCGGCGCAAAAAAGCCTTTGCCATCTCTCTGACCCTGCCCCTGCTGATTTTTCTGCTGGCCGTCTTCATCGTGCCCATTGGCGCGCTGCTGGTGCGTGCAGTAGAAAACCCGGAGGTGGCCAGCTCGCTCAAGCACACGGTGGCGGTGCTCGACACCTGGGATCGCCATTCGACGCCTCCCGACACCGCATACGCTGCCCTTGCCACTGACCTCGCCGCCATCGCCGAACAGTCGGACGCTGGCGGATTGGCGCGCCGCCTGAACAGTGAAATCAGCGGTGCCCGCTCACTTGTCATGAGCACTTACCGGGCCCTGCCCTTTGACAAAGGTCTGAGCCCCGATCAGGTCAAGGCGCGCATGCTTGAGATTGACCCGCGTTGGGCCGAAGTGGGCTACTGGCAGGCGATTGCCAAAAACGGCTCCCGCTGGACGCCCGACTATCTGTTGACCTCGGTCGACCTGAAGCGCGACATCCACGGTGACATCGTCAAGGTGGATGCCGATTCGGCTGCCTTTTTCAAGATCCTGATGCGCACCTTCAGCATCAGCGCGGTGGTGACCATTTTTTGCCTGCTGCTTGGCTACCCGCTGGCCTACTGGCTGTCCACCCTGACGCCGCGCCAGGCCAATATTTTGATGATTCTGGTCCTGGTGCCGTTCTGGACCTCGATTCTGGTGCGCTCGGCGGCCTGGATCGTGCTGCTGCAATCCAACGGACTGGTGAACCGCTCGCTGATGGAAATCGGCCTGATCAGCGAACCGCTGCCGCTGCTGTTCAACCGGCTGGGGGTCATCATCGCCATGGTGCACATCCTGTTGCCGTTCATGATCCTGCCGCTCTACAGCGTGATGAAATCCGTGCCGGCCACCTATTTGCGCGCCGCAGTTTCGCTTGGCTCATCCCCCCTGGCAGCTTTTTTCCGGGTCTATGTGCCGCAAACCTACCCCGGCATTGGTGCCGGTGGCTTGCTGGTGTTCATTTTGAGCATTGGGTATTACGTGACCCCGGCACTGCTGGGTGGTGCTGATGACCAGATGCTGAGTTACTACATCGCCCAGTACACCAATGTCACCGTGAACTGGGGCATGGCCTGCGCCCTGGGTGCCGTGCTGCTGTCTGCCACGCTGGTCCTGTACGCCCTGTACCGCCGTGTGGTGAAGTCTGAACTAAGTCTGGGGTAGCCTGATGTCTCTTCCCGCCCGTCCCATTTTTCCGGCCTACGCCACCTTTGCCGACAAGCTCGGCTGGTATCTGCTTCGCGGCGTGGGTGTGCTGGTACTGCTGTTTCTGCTGCTGCCCATTCTGGTCATCATGCCGCTGTCGTTTTCTGCCAGCTCGTTCCTGTCTTACCCGATGCCCGGTTGGTCGCTGCAGTGGTACGACAACCTGTTTTCATCCGCCGAATGGGCCCGAGCCACACGCAACAGCTTCATCGTGGCACCCTTGGCCACCATTTTGGCCACCATTTTGGGCACCACAGCTGCAGTCGGCCTGGCACGCGTCAATTTCTGGGGCAAGGGTGCTCTGATGAGCCTGCTGATTGCCCCCATGGTGGTGCCGATTGTGGTGGTAGGTGTCAGCACCTATCTGTTTTTTGCCCGCATTGGCATCAACGACAGCTACCTGGGGCTGGTGCTGGTGCATGCGGCCCTGGGTGCGCCGTTTGTGCTGACCACCGTGCTCGCCACACTGCAAAGCTTTAATGAGAATTTGATCCGTGCCTCGTTAAGCCTGGGCGCGGGCCATCTCACCACGTTCTTCCGCGTCACCTTGCCGATCATTGCGCCGGGGGTGATCTCGGGAGCGCTGTTTGCCTTTGCCACCTCGTTTGACGAAGTGGTGGTGACCTTGTTCATTGCCGGGCCAACCCAGGTGACACTGCCACGCCAGATGTTCACCGGTATCCGCGAAAACATCAACCCGACCATTGCGGCCGTGGCCACCCTGCTGATCATTTTCACCACCACCCTGATGCTGGGGCTGGAGTGGCTGCGTGGCAGAAGGCGTTGAAAGACCCTCTCTAACGCCGCCTATCCGCCTCTGATAATTAATTCGTAGCGGTTAGCACTTTATTTATAAGGGCTAGAGGCCAAAAGTTATAAAAATGACCCAAGCAAAGAATCAACCCCTGTCAGGCAATGCCATGCCACGTTTTGGCGGCATTGCCAGCATGATGCGCCTGCCGGTTGTCGGTTCGGCACACGGTCTGGACGCCGCGTTTGTCGGCGTGCCGCTGGACATCGGCACCAGCCACCGGCCCGGCACCCGTTTTGGTCCGCGCGAAATCCGGTCCCAGTCCAGCCTGATCCGACCCTACAACATGGCCACCGGCGCTGCACCCTTTGACACGCTGCAGGTGGCTGACCTGGGCGATGTGTCCATCAATACCTACTCGCTTGACAAGTCGATGCGCATCATCAACGACTACTTTGACGAGTTGTTGGCCCATGATTGCATTCCGCTGACCCTCGGTGGCGACCACACCATTGCGCTGCCCATCCTGCGCGCGATGGCGGCAAAACACGGCCCTGTAGCGCTGGTGCACGTGGATGCCCACGCCGACGTGAACGACACCATGTTTGGCGAGCGCATCGCGCATGGCACGCCGTTTCGCCGGGCAGTGGAAGAAAATCTGCTGGACTGCAAAAAGGTGTTCCAGATTGGCCTGCGCGGCAGCGGTTATGCACGCGACGACTTTGACTGGCCGCGCGAGCAGGGCTTCACGCTGGTGATGGCGCATGAGGTCTGGTACCAGTCACTGGCCCCGTTGATGGTGAGAATCAGGGCGCACATCGGCAACACCCCTTGTTACCTGAGCTTTGACATCGACGGTATCGACCCGGCCTACGCAGGTGGCACCGGCACACCTGAAATCGGTGGCTTGAGCGTGCCGCAGGCATTGGAGATCATTCGCGGCTGCCACGGGCTGAACCTGGTCGGCTGTGACCTGGTCGAGGTGTCGCCCCCCTATGATCTCAGCGGCAACACCGCACTGCTCGGCGCCAACCTGTTGTTCGAGATGCTTTGTGCCCTGCCCGGGGTTGCGAGACGCTAGTTATTTTCTAGCAAAATACGCTTATTAAAATTTGGCTGTGGCCCTATTCATTATAAATTTACAGGAGTTTTCATGTCTACATCTGTTTCCCCACTTTCCCTGCTCAAAGACCCTAGCCTGCTGAAAACCGATGCGCTGATCAACGGCCAATGGATCGCAGGCAGCAGTCGCTTTGCCGTCACCGACCCAGCCACTGGCGCCCATCTGGCAGACGTGGCCAACCTTGGCCCGGCCGATGCCGAAGCGGCGATTGCCGCTGCCAATGCCGCCTGGCCTGCCTGGCGCAGCAAAACCGCGAAAGAGCGCAGCATCATCCTGCGCAAGTGGTTTGACCTGCTGATGGCGAATCAGGACGACCTGGGCCGCATCATGACCGCCGAGCAAGGCAAGCCCCTGGCCGAAGCCAAGGGCGAAGTCGCTTATGGCGCCAGCTTTGTCGAGTGGTTTGCAGAAGAAGCCAAACGAGTCAACGGCGAAACCCTGCCCCAGTTTGACAACAACCGTCGCCTGCTGGTGCTGCGCCAGCCGATTGGCGTGTGCGCCGCCATCACGCCGTGGAACTTTCCGATTGCCATGATCACCCGCAAGGTCGCGCCGGCACTCGCTGCAGGCTGCACTGTGGTCATCAAGCCAGCGGAACTGACCCCGCTGACCGCGCTGGCGGCCGCCGAGCTGGCGATCCGCGCGGGTGTGCCAGCCGGTGTGATCAACATGGTCACGGCCGATGCCGACAATTCGATTGCCTTGGGCAAGGTGATTTGCGCCAGCGACGTGGTGCGCCACATCAGTTTCACCGGTTCCACCGAAGTGGGACGCATCCTGATGGCACAGTCCGCCCCCACCGTGAAGAAAATGTCGCTCGAATTGGGCGGCAACGCCCCCTTCATCGTGTTTGACGATGCCGACATTGACAGCGCAGTGGAAGGCGCGTTTGCCAGCAAATACCGCAACGCCGGCCAAACCTGCGTCTGCTCCAACCGGCTGTATGTGCAAGCCGGTGTGTACGACGAATTTGTGGAGAAGTTTGCCGCCAAGGTCAAGACCGCCAAGGTCGGCAACGGCTTTGAGGACGGCGTCAACCAGGGTCCGCTGATTGAAGAGGCAGCGCTGCAAAAAGTAGAGCGCCATGTGAATGATGCCGTGGCCAAGGGTGCCCGTTTGCTGGTGGGTGGCAAGCGCCTTGCCGGCCAGTTCTTTGAGCCCACGGTGGTCGCCGACGCCACAGCCGACATGTTGTGCGCGCGTGAGGAAACCTTCGGCCCCTTCGCCCCGGTGTTCAAGTTCAGTACCGAGCAGGAAGCCATTGACGCTGCCAACAACACCGAGTTTGGCCTGGCCAGCTACTTCTACAGCCGCGACATTGGCCGCATCTGGCGCGTGAGCGAGTCCCTCGAATACGGCATGGTGGGTATCAACGTGGGCATTCTGGCCACCGAACACGTGCCATTTGGCGGTGTCAAACAATCCGGCCTGGGCCGTGAAGGCTCACACCACGGCATGGATGACTACGTCGAAATCAAGTATCTGTGCATGGGTGACATCCTGAAATAAGCAAATTGCTATTGACTGGATAGCAAACAACCTTTATGCAAAAAGGGGCATAGTTAGAAAATTTACAAGGTTTGTGATGGCCAATGCTGGCCCCTATAATTTGCCACCTCGCGGGTGTAGTTCAATGGTAGAACGGCAGCTTCCCAAGCTCGTCAGAAGCCCGCAATCACTCCCAATGTGTCTCCCCTGAAGTCAGCCTGCAAGGTTGACTTTTCGTTTTCCATCGCCGATTGGGGATGGATTGGGCAACACCACATCACCCCCAGGCAGGTTTCAGCCGTGGTGCCAGTCGTGGCGGCCAATGCCGCTCTGTCCGTTGACCTTTCCCCTTTTCCTGTTGATGGTCCCCTTTGCCACGAGCGAATTTCGCTTGTGAACAAAGACGCTTTATCGACAAACTTGAAGGGGAACATTCATGACCAAGACACAGCCTAACCCTGCGGAAATCAACGAAATTGTTGAAGTTGACACCGCCACGCCCACCAATGCGGACCTGTACCAGCAAGCAATTGAAAAAGGTCAAGCCATTCTCAAAGACGAAGGCAGCAAAGCTGCTGCCGCCCGTGAGATTTATCGAATGCTGCAAGGTGAACACCGTGATGTGATCCTCAAAGCGTTCATTGATGGTGCCACCGTCACGGTAAAAGGTGCGCCCACGTATTTCTATAACATCAGCCGCAAGTTCCGCAAGCTGGCAAAGGCCGAACCTGCCAAGGACTAAATACAGGTCGTGGCAGCGGGACTATCTGTTGTCTCGTGGTGGATTAGAGGGGATGCTGCCCCCAACAGCAACCCTCTATATCAACCACCATCATGGCAGTCAACAAACGCACAGGTTCGCCGTTCTGGTACATCCAGTTCCAATACAACGGCCAGAATTACATCAAGTCGTCCAAGACCACCGACAAAAAACTTGCCCTTAAACAGGAAGTCCAGTGGCGCAGCCAGTTGATTGAACAGCAGCAGCTCGGCTACAAGCAGGCGCTGTCGATCAAAGAGGCATTCCAGCTTTATGCCAACTCAAAAAATGAGTTGATCAGCTACCGCAATATCAACTTGTGGTGTCAACGAGCGATCAATCATTGGCGTGACAAAAATTTCATCCACGAAGTGACCTCTGCCGAAGTTGAGCGGTACAGGAACAAACTGTCCACCGCCAGCTATTCAAACCAGACGATCAAGCATGCACTGAATCAAGTCTCGGGAGCCATTCAGTACGCCAAGCGAATGGGCTATCAAGTCAGTGAAGTGCAGATGCCAACCATCCGATTGTCCAAAGGACGATTGACCTACCTGACCGCAGAAGATGAGCAAAGATTGTTAGCTGAACTGGAGCCAACTCGCTCAGTGAAAGGGCTTGCACCTTATGACCAGCGGTTGCCTGAACTGCAAAGGGAGATGCACGACATTTATGATTTTGTGATTGTCCTGCTCGACACAGGGGCCAGACACACCGAAATCAGTTCAATGAGGTGGGATGCCATCAATTTGGACGACGGAACCATCAAATTGTGGCGACCAAAAGTTCAAAATCAATCGGTCCTGTTCATGAGTCATCGCGTTCATGCCGTGTTGACCAGACGCAAGCAAGCCGCCAGCGGACCATTCATCTTCACCAACAGCAAAGGTGATGCCCGTCAGTACCTGGCGGCTCCATTCAGGAAGGCATTCGACAGGGCTGGACTGCCGAACTGCTCTGCCCATACCTTGCGGCATACCCATGCGACCAGATTGATTCAAAATGGGCTGAACCTGTATGAGGTCAAAGAAATTCTCGGCCATGCCGACATCAAAACCACGATGCGTTATGCCCACTTGGAGCAAGCCAAGGTGTCACAAAAAGCGGTCGATGTAATTAACCAGCTTCAGCTGTCACAAAAATAGATTTGTTGTCAAGCATTATTTGGGGATGGAGTGGCATCAATCCCCCTTGATCAAGTGCCAGACCTGCCAAGGCACTTATTACAGCTTTAAACAATACTAAGAGCCGTTTTATGGCGGAATGGCTACCAACCCACACGGTAGCCATTAACGGCGCTCTAATCAATTCCTAGAGGAATTATAAAAAACAATAAAAGTTCTGTATGGGAAAATGTCTATAACAAGTATTGTCTTTTATCCCATCTTCATCCCAATTCCTGACTTTGTGACTTATATCTTCATCTTTATAAGGAATGAGATTGAACAATTTTGTCTATCAATTTCATTGCCATCAACTTTTATGACAATAATTTGAATGGAATAAATTTTGTTTTTTGTTCAACTTTTAGTGATCTGTCCTCATCACGAAGCTTATCTAGCTTCAATATTTGAGTCGTGACCTGACGGGAATTCACAATTTTATTGAGGACTGGTAGAGAAATGGGGTGACTCTGATTTTTATCCACTTGAAATATTGTGGATTACTAAATTTAGGTTAGATGGGGAAAATTGTTATTTTCTCTTTTTTCAAT
>CAISLL010000168.1 GCA_903886165.1 uncultured beta proteobacterium
ACTGTAGTTGCTGTTGCTGCTGTTGCTGTTGCTGCTGTTGCTGTTGCTGCTGTTGCTGCTGTTGCTGCTTTTGCTGTAGTTGCTGTTGCTGCTGTTGCTGTTGCTGCTGTTGCTGCTGTTGCTGTAGTTGCTGTAGTTGCTGTTGCTGCTGCTGTTGCTGCTGTTGCTGCTGTTGCTGCTGTTGCTGCTGCTGTTGCTGCTGTTGCTGCTGCTGTTGCTGTTGCTGCTGCTGTTGCTGCTGCTGTTGCTGCTCCTGTTGCGGCGGTATCGGCTCCCGTAGCTGATACCGGGGCCGGCGCAGTTGCCCTCCAGAAAGCGGTTGGAGTAGCAGGATCAAGAGTTGTCATTGAAGGTGAGGTGGAAGCAGGCATCGTTGCAGTTGCAGTTGCAGTTGCAGTTGCAGTTTCAAGTGCAGGTGCCAATTCCAAATTTGCTGCCAATGTGGCGCCTGGTTCAGCTGCGTGCACCAAAGGCACCGCTGGCAATGCGAGGGCAAGCAAACCGGCACTGTCAACAGGTGCATCTACCTTACTATCCGGCCCGGCCTGACCACCCAGCGACCCTTCAGCCAAAAGGCTGCCTGCAACTGGCCCAACGGCCACCTCTTCAGGCGCCGACAGCAGGTTCATCAAGGCCGAAAAACCGCTGCATCCAGACCCATCAGGCGCTTTTCCGGCCTTTTTCCCGTGTAGGTCGGCTCCGTTCGCTGCCTTGGCGATAAGGGATGGACTGCTTTTTTCAATGCTCATGGTTGTTCTCGAATTTCAGACGGACTTGCCGCAATGTCTGCATGGACGCGAACTCATCCATCTGCTTCTGTTCCTGGCGTTGCTGAAGACCCATCAGTTCACCCTGGCGCTTTGCCAGCACCTGTTTCAGACTGGCAATGCGAAATTCAGCCTGCAACACCTGCTGCTCCGCCGCCTGAACCTTGGCAGCCGTAGCGCTCAAAGTGCCCTGCTGAAGCACCACTGCCTGCTGCAGCCGCGCCATGAACTGATAGTGGTGATGCAACAACTCGGGTGTGGTGCCAACTTGCGCACCAACGGTCCAACGCTGCTCGGTCTCCGTCGCGTATTGCTGCAACTGATCCATCTGGCCTTGGGCAAACTCATGGCTGCGCCTATGCGCTTGCAGCACAACCATTGCCTGGTCACGCTTGACGATGGCCAGGTCAACGGCGAGACGGATGCTTCTGAATTTGGGCATGACGGCTCTGATCCAGTTGAATTATTTGCCAGCCGCCGACACGCCAAGCGCCACCGCCAAGTTGGTCACGCTGTCCTTGAGCGACGCGGATTCAAACATGCCCTGCTGCAGAAACTGGAGCATCGGGTCGCGCAGAGCAATGGCTTCATCCAGCGCCCTGTCAGAACCACCGACATAAGCACCGATCTGCACCAGATCATGACCCTTCTGGTAACACGAATAGACGGCCTTAAAACGCCGGGCAAGGTCAAAATGCGCTTTTGGCACCACGTTTTGCATCACCCGCGATGCGGACTGTTCGATGTCGATGGCGGGAAAGTGACCGGATTCAGCCAACGCCCTTGAAAGCACAATGTGCCCGTCCAGAATTGCCCGGGCCGCGTCGGCAATCGGGTCCTGCTGGTCATCACCTTCGGACAACACAGTGTAGAACGCGGTGATTGACCCCACCCCATGCAGCCCGTTGCCACTGCGTTCCACCAGTTGCGGCAATTTGGCAAAACACGAGGGCGGGTAACCTTTCGTGGCTGGCGGTTCGCCTATCGCCAGGGCAATTTCTCGTTGCGCCATGGCATAACGGGTCAGCGAATCCATCAGCAGCAACACGTGTTTGCCCTTGTCACGAAAGCTTTCAGCCACGGCTGTTGCATAGGCCGCGCCCTGCATGCGCAACATCGGTGGCGCGTCAGCAGGTGCCGCAACCACCACGGCGCGGTCGCGGCCCTCGTCACCCAGAATGTCCTCAATGAATTCCTTCACCTCGCGGCCACGCTCCCCAATCAGCCCCACCACGATCACATCGGCCTTGGTATAGCGCGCCATCATGCCCAGCAACACGCTCTTGCCAACACCTGAGCCGGCAAACAAGCCAATACGCTGGCCGCGGCCAACTGTCAGCAGCGCATTGATTGCCCGAATGCCGGTGTCCAGGGTTTCCCGTACCGGAGCGCGGTCCATGGCATTGATCGGTTTGCGGTCCATCGGTACTGCAGCGACGTTCAAGATGGGACCCTTGTAGTCCATTGGCGCACCGTGCGCATCCACCACTCGACCCAGCAGACCCTCGCCCAAGGGCAACCGCAACACACCCTGCCCGAATTCACGTTGCACCTGGCGCCGTTCACCAAGGCGTGGCACGGCAACGTAAGCCGGTGCGGGCTCCACACTGGCCCCGCTGGACAATCCGTGCACATCCCCGGCCGGCATCAAAAACGCCCGGTCATTTGAAAAACCTACAACCTCTGCCAACACAGGGGTTTGCGCTTTCATGCGCACCCAGCATTGGGACCCCACTGGCGCACGGATACCCGCCGCCTCAAGCACCAGCCCGGTCAGACGCGTGAGCGTGCCGCGCACCTCCAGCGTGGTGCCGGTTTGCACGCGGTGCCTGGCTTCACTCAGGAAAGCCTGCCATTTCGGTGATGCATCAGCCTGGCTCACAGGCATCCTCCCAAGTAGCGTCCAGTCCCAGCGTAGCCACAGCACGCTGCCAACGTTTTTTCAGCGTCGCATCCACCACCGTGCCAGCCGATTCCACAAGACAGCCACCCTGCTGCAGAGACGAGTCAGCACGCAAAGTCAGGGACATTCCAGAAAACTCGGTGGACATCAGGCCCTCAAGCACATCCAGGTCAGTAGGGTTCAGGCGCACCAAGGCACTGCGATGTTCGGCCCCCAACAAGTCAATTGCCTCGCGTATGACCGGCAACAACACGTTGGGATTGAGCGAGAGCTCCTGCCGCAACACCTGGCGCGCGAGTTCGCATGACAACTCCAGGACACCTTGCGCCATGTTTTGCTGTGCGGCGTCCAACTCGGCCTGAGCGGCTCTGAATAGCGCGCTGAAAGTCTGAGCGGCTTCCTGCGCCTGTCCAGCCAGGAAAGCCTCCATCTGCTTCTGTAACGCTAGCTCGGCCTGAGCCCGACCCTGCGCCATACCCGCGGCGTAACCTGCCTGGTAACTTTTTTGCCGCTCGGCTTCCAGTTGGCTGTCCCCATGTTCGGCCTCACGCACCTTGACCTGCGCTGCCAGCAGTTGTGCCGCGGTATCAATGGCACCAAAATTCCACTGTGCCACCTCACTAATCTCTTCACCCGGTATAAAACGCGCGTAGTTTTTCATGTTCACACCATGGCGTCTTCGGTACCGCCACCAATCACAATGGTGCCCTCGTCGGCAAGGCGACGCACCACCTTCAGGATTTCCTTCTGCTGTGCTTCCACTTCCGAAAGACGCATGGGCCCGCGTGACTCAAGATCTTCACGCAAGGTCTCGGCCGCACGGGTCGACATGTTGGCCAAAATCTTGTCCTTGAGTTCTGGCTGCGCACCTTTGAGTGCCACTATGAGAACGTCAGACGAGATTTCCTTGAGCACGGTCTGAATCGATTTGTCATCGAGCTTGATCACATCGTCAAAGACAAACATCTTGTCCATGATCTTTTGCGCCAGGTCGGGGTCATGGTTGCGAATGGATTCAATCACCGTGCCTTCAATAGCGGTACCCATCTGGTTGATCATCTCCGCTGCCGCCTTGATGCCGCCCAGCGAGGACTTGCGCATCTTGTCGCTACCGGCCAGCACCTTGAACAAAACCTCATTGAGGTCCTTCAATGCAGATGGCTGAATACCTTCCATGGTGGCCACCCGCAGCATTACTTCGTTGCGCTGACGCTCGATGAAAAATTTCAGAATGTCAGCAGCCTGATCAAAGTCAAGGTGAACCAGAATGGCCGCCACAATTTGCGGATGCTCATTGCGCAGCAACTCCGCAACGCTTGATGGCTCCATCCACTTCAGGCTTTCGATACCTGACACATCACCACCCTGCAAAATGCGATCAATCAAAAGGGCTGCCTTGTCATCTCCCAAAGCCCGTTTGAGCACCGAGCGAACATAGTCCCCCGAGTTGGAGACCAGCAAGCTCTGGGCCGCTGCCACGCCGGTGAATTTGTCCACCACATCATTGACCCGCTCCCGGGTAATGGCCTTGGTTTTGGCAATGGCTTCGCCCAGCTTCTGCACCTCTTTAGGCGACAAATGCTTGAATACCTCTGAGGCCTCGGATTCACCCAGAGACATCATCAGAATGGCAGCGTCTTCCAGTCCGTCAGTTTGCGACATGTTTCATTATCCTAATCAATGCCTGGACAGACCCTGGTAGCACCGCGTCAAGCGGGCGCTTCACCATTTATCCAAGTCTTGACAATGTTAGCCACTGCCGCCGGGTTGTCACGGGTTAATTTGCGGGCATCTTCCAATGCCAGGTCAGCCTGAGTGGGCTCGGTCGGCTTGCTCACAGGTGCTGCCAGCATCGGCCTGACTGGCTCATCTGCTTCAATGGCATCGAGCTGGCCGGTGCGCTCAACCTGTTGTGGCAAGGGCTGCGCCAGCACCTTCAATGCCGGGCGCACCGCACCCATCAGCACCAGGGCGCCAAAAAACAAGGTTCCAAGCGGCCAGGCCAGGCTGCGTGCCAAGTCCAGCAACTCAGGTTGCTGCCACCAGGGCAAGGGTTCCAAATTGACTTTTTCCTTGGTGAACGGCACTGTCACCACATTGATGGTATCGCCACGGTCCTTGCTGAAACCAATGGTTTCACGGACCAGCGCAGTCATTTTTTCCAATTGGGCGTCGCTCATGGCGGCGGTGGTGACCTTGCCCTTGGCGTCCGTGCTGGTTTGGTGATTGAGGATGACGGCAGCGCTGATGCGCTTGACCACGCCCGTACTGCCCCGCACCACCCGCACCGTCTTGTCGACCTCGTAATTGATGACAGACTCACGCCGCCCCCCGGCACCCACCGCCCCGGTGGATGCACCTGCGGCAGTGACAGTCTGAGGCGCGCCATTGATTGGGGCAGCAGACGGTCCCGGTGGCTGATTGGTGGTGGCACCCGGCACACCGGTGGGCGGGTTGGCGCCGGCAGCACCGGCACCACTTTCAAGCAATTGCTGGCTGCGAATTGCTGAAGCATCAGGCGTCTGATTCGGCTTGAACAACTCCGAAGTAGATTCAGTCTGGGAAAAATCCAGTTCCGCCGTGACCTGCGCCCGCACATTCTGCCTGCCCACCACGGGTTCCAGAATGTCAAGGATTCGGCTGCTGTAAAGCTGCTCGATCTGCTGCACGTATTGCAACTGCTGCGCGTCCGCCCCCAGTCCGCCGCCAGCTTCTGCAGGCGTCGAAAGCAGTTTGCCACTTTCATCCAGCACGCTCACCGCCTTGGGGTCCATCTCCGGGACACTTGATGACACCAGATGAATAATCCCTGCGAGCTGCCCGCGGTCCAGCGTGCGCCCGGCATTCAGGCCCACCATCACGGATGCAGACGGTTTTTGCTGTTCACGAAAGAATCCGTTCTGGTTGGGCAATGCCAGATGCACCCGCGCGCTCTGCACGGACGCCATCGTCTGGATGGTGCGGGTCAACTCGCCTTCGAGCCCGCGCTGGAAGGTCAGCCGCTCCTGAAATTGCGTCATGCCAAAACGGTTGGCGTTGTCCATCAGTTCAAACCCGGTCACTGCACCCTTGGGCAAGCCTTGTGAGGCCAACTTCAGACGGGTGTCATAAACCTTGTCAGCGGGCACCAGAATGGCACCGCCACCGGATGCATATTGGTAAGGAACATTCATCTGCGACAGCTGCGCCACCACCGCGCCTCCATCCTTGTCCGGTAAGTTGGCATACAACACGCGCCATTCAGCCTGGCGGCCCATCATCAAACCCACAATACCAATCGCAACGAACAGCACAACTCCAACCCCCAAACGCAGTTTTTGGGACTGGTCCAGGCCAGCCAGGCGCTGGCCAAATGTCGGGTTAACGGGGATAGCAAGAGCGGCGGTCATATATATCTTCCATGGCAAAAGGACGTGGTTCGCCTTTGGTGCGGTTGATTATTGGCCCCACCCCCCAAAACATTAGGTCGAAAAGAGCGGCATTTACCCCCTACTTCAAATTAATGTTTTGGCAAGTGCGTTGCTAGCATCCATGTCAACCCGCATATTCAAAGGGCGCACACACCATGAACCTCAGACTTACTCCTAACACCATGCCGGTTGCGGTTCACCCGAACCTGTCAGCAGGTTTGTCGAAACCCCAAGTGGGCGGTGCCGAGGCTGGGGGATTCTCTGGCGCCCTGAAGAACGCCCTTGGATCGGTCAGCGCCGCCCAGAACGAAGCAACCCGACTGCAGCGCGAAGTCCAGTTTGAAAACCCGAAAGTGAGCCTGGAAGAAACCATGGTAGCCATTCAAAAAGCCCAGATCGGCTTCCAGGCCACCTTGCATGTGCGCAACCGCATGGTGCAAGCCTATACCGACATCATGAACATGCAGGTTTGAGCACAAACTCTGCTACCCCCACTCAAAGCAAGGTGAATCAAACTCTCCTGTGATTGAATCGACATCCAACAGCGTTGGGCTGACCCACATCACTTCACCAGTTGGTTAAGCTGGATGATCGGCAGCAGAACCGCCAGCACAATCAGCATCACTACCAGGCCCATCGCCACAATCAGCAATGGCTCCAGCACTGTGGCGAACTGCATGGCGCGGCGTTGTACCTCGGTGCTGAGCTGGGTGGCCGCGCGCTGCAGCATCACCGGCAATTGACCGGTTTGCTCGCCCAGACGCGCAAACATGGACAACAGACCCGGAAAGCGCTTTTTTTGCGCAAGCGCAGAGGCCAGCGGCGCACCCTCGCGCACCAACACCAGTGCATCCTGCGCATCGGCGCGCATGGCGCGATTGCTCAGGGTTTCAGAGGCCGCCTGCAAAGCTTTCAGAATAGGCACACCGGCAGCAGCCAACATTGCCAGTGTGCCGGCAAAACGCGCCGAGTTGTAGCTGCGCGACATCTTGCCAATGATCGGCAGCGTGAGCCAGGCAGCGTCAAACTTTTGCTGCAACTGCTCGTTCTTCAGGGCAACGCGGCCAGCCAGCGCGCCCAACACCATGACAAGCAGCAGCAGCCAGCCATAACTCCGCAGGAAGCTGCTAACCGCAATCATGATGACTGTGAGCAGCGGCAGCGCACGTTTGCTGCTGGCAAAGACATTGGCCACCTGTGGCACCACATAAGTCACCAGAAACAGCACGATGACAATGGCCACCAGCGACACGATGGCCGGGTAAAGCGCCGCGCCAATCAATTTAGATTTCAGTGCCTGCTGCGCCTCCAGGTCATCCGCCAGACGCTCCAGAACCAACCCCAGATTGCCACTTTGTTCACCGGCACCAACCACCGCAACAAAAATTGGCGAAAACTCGCGCGTGTGTTGTGACAGCGCCTTGGCAAACGGCGCACCGCCATTGACCTCGGCGCGCAGCATAGCCACCAGCTCACGCTCAGGCGCTTTTTCGGCCTCATCAGACAGGCTGGTAAGCGCTCGCTCCAGCGGCAAGCCAGAAGACACCAGACCCGCAAGCTGGCGCGTCCAGATGCTCAGTTCGGTGGCGCTGAACACTCGGGCGCGCCTGCCAAAGCCCGTGCCTGCATTGTCCTTGCGGGCCGGGTCAGACAGGGCGCTGACTTGCTCCACCTTGAGCGGCACCAGCGCCTGGCCTCGTAGCTGGGCGCGTGCGGCCTTGGCAGAATCGGCTTCAATCACGCCCTTGCGGGTGTCACCGGAGGCGCTGATGGCTTCAAAGGAATAGACGGGCATGATGATGGTTGGCTGTCACGCTCAGTCGCGCGTCACCCGCAGCAATTCAGCACGGGAAGTGACCCCTTGGCGCACCAGGCGTTCTCCGTCTTCGCGCATCAACACCATGCCTGCAGCCAGGGCGGCGGTGCGAATGTCGGCCTCGCTGGCGCGGTTATGGATTTGGGCGCGGATGGCGTCGTCGGTGACCAGCAACTCAAAGACACCGCTGCGGCCGCTGTAGCCGGTGTGGCCGCACTTGTCGCAGCCAGCTGGATGGTATTCGGCTTGACTGAGGGAATTGGGAGTAGAGCCCGAGCGTTGCGCAGCGCCGGCGTTATTGGGGTCAGAGCCCAAGTTTTGCTGCGCAAAATTGGGATCCGACCCCAAAACCGCCTCAACGGGTTGTTTGCAGTGCGGGCACAACTTGCGTACCAGGCGCTGCGCCAGCACGCCAAGCAGACTGGAACTGAGCAAAAATGGCTCGACACCCATGTCGGTCAGGCGGGTGACGGCACTGGCCGCATCGTTGGTGTGCAGCGTGGCCAGCACCAGGTGCCCGGTCAGGGACGCCTGAATGGCGATTTGTGCGGTCTCAAAGTCGCGGATTTCACCAATCATGATGATGTCAGGGTCTTGCCGCAGGATGGCGCGCAGGGCCTTGGCAAACGTCAAATCAATTTTCGGGTTGACCTGGGTCTGGCCGACGCCGGCCAACTCGTATTCAATCGGGTCTTCCACCGTCATGATGTTGTTGCCGTTGGCGTCCAGCCGTTGCAGGGCCGCGTACAGGGTGGTGGTTTTGCCGGAACCGGTGGGGCCGGTGACCAACACAATACCGTGCGGCTGGGTCACCAGTTGCTCAAATTTTCGCAGCACTTCGCCTTGCATTCCCAAGGCTTCAAGGCTCAATTTGCCTTCTGATTTATCCAGTAGGCGCAGCACCGCACGTTCGCCATGGGCGCTGGGAATGGTGCTGACACGCACATCCACCGCCCGTGTGCCAATGCGCAGGGAAATACGACCGTCTTGCGGCAGGCGACGCTCGGCAATGTCGAGCTCGGCCATGATTTTCAGGCGCGAAATCAGCGCGGCGTGTAACGCCCGGTTTGGCTGCACCACCTCGCGCAAGGTGCCATCGACCCGAAAACGCACACTTGAGTGACGCTCATAGGGCTCGATGTGGATGTCGCTGGCGCCGTCGCGCGCGGCTTGTGTCAAAAGCGCATTGAGCATGCGGATGATGGGCGCGTCGTCCGAGGTTTCCAGCAAGTCTTCAATCGCCGGCAGGTCTTGCATCATCCTGGAAAGGTCGGCATCACTCTCCACCTCACTCACAACCGCCGCCGCGCTCGACTCGCCTTGGGCATACGCCACGCTGATGCGCTGTACCAAGGCATTGGCAGGCTGAATTTGAAGCTGCAGTTGCGGGTACTTGCGGCAGACCTCGCTCACGGCAGCGGCGTTGGACGCAGGGTGCAGCCACAGCGTCAGGGTGTCTGCATCGTCTTCCAGCAGCAACTGGTGCGTGCGGGCAAAAGCGTAAGGCAATGGGTAACGCATAGCGCAATTCCGGGCTGCGGACTATTGACCCATCGACTTGACAGACCCAGCCTCACCGGTCCGGGCCTGTGGTGCTGGCAATACCGGCGCCGCGTTGATGGGCACCAGGCTGCTCGGCACCGGCTGCGCGTCTTGCATGCCGCTTCGCATCAGGTCGTAGCGGTCCATGGACAACTTGTCGGTAGACCGCACATCACGCACCACCACCGGGCGTAAAAACACCATCAGGTTGGTTTTTTTGCGGCTGCGGGCCTCGTTTTTAAACAGGTTGCCAAACAGCGGCACATCGCCCAAACCTGGCACTTTTTCCTGGTTGCCCGCATATTCATCCTGCAGCAGGCCGCCCAGCACCACAATGGCGCCGTCTTCCACCAACACGTTTGACTCGATCGTGCGCTTGTTGGTGGTCGGGCCATTGGGGGCGTTCACGCTGGACGGCAGCACGTTGGAGACTTCCTGGTAAATCGCCATCTTGACCGTGCCGTTTTCACTGATTTGCGGTTTGACCTTAAGCGTCAGGCCCACGTCCTTGCGCTCGATGGTCTGAAACGGGTTGACGGTGCCGGTGTTGCTGCTACCGCTGCCGGTGTTGGTGAATTGACCGGTGACAAACGGCACATTCTGCCCAATCACGATCTTGGCTTCTTCGTTGTCAAGGGTCAGTAAATTGGGCGTTGAGAGCACATTGCCACTGCCCGAGTCTTCCAGAAAACGCGCCAGAAAACCCAGCACATAGACACCGTTGGTCTGCTGCACGGCACCAAAGTTAAGACCACGAGCCGGTGCCACTGTACCAGCCGCCGCGCCGGTTGCCAGGTTGATGATGTTCTTGCCGCCACTGCCAAAGTTGGTGCCCAGCAGACCGATCACACCGTCGCCCGCCTTGCCCAGCGGCCCCTGCCACTGGATACCGAATTCGGCTGCTTTTTCAACACTGACCTCGGCAATCAGGCTTTCCACAAACACCTGGGCACGGCGTGCATCGAGCTTGTCGATGACGGCGCGCAGCTGGCGGTATTGCGGCTCGGGCGCGGTGATGATGAGTGAATTGGTGGCCGAATCGGCTTGAATTTGTCCGCCGGTGGTCGCCACCTGGGCTGGCGCACCGGCAGTGCCAGCCGGCGCAGCAACTGCCGCCACGTTGCCACTCATGGCCGCACGCAGCGTGGTTGCCAGCTTGGTGGCATCGGCGTTTTTCAGGTACACCACATGGATGTTGCCAGCCGCGCCATTTTGGCCGGCTGCCTCGGGCTGGTCCAGCTTGGCCACCAGCGAGCGCAGCAGCGCCAGTTGCGCCCCGTTGGCGGCGCGGGCAATCAGGGCGTTGGACCTTGATTCAGCCACCACTGTCGTTGTGAACGTGGCACCGCCGACACCGGTCGGCGCCACAGACGCACTGGCACCCAACAGCCGGAGCACCAGCGGTGCCAGATCAGACGCCAGCGCATGCTGCAACGGAATCACTTCCACATCGGTGGCATTGGCCACATCCAGCGCGGCAATGATGAGCGACAGACGACGCAGGTTGTCACCGTAATCTGTGATCACCAGCGAGTTGTTGCCGGGGTTGGCGTTGATGGTGTTGTTGGGGCTGATCAGGGGTCGCAGCACCGGCACCAGGTTGTTCGCAGACTCAAAATTGAGCTTGAATATTTGTGTCGCAATCTGGTTGCTGCCAGGCAGGTTGCCGGTGTCACCCTCCTGAATCGTCACACCGGCGCTTTGCAGTTTGGCCTCAGCTTCAGGCACCACCTTGTAGAGCCCGCCTGACTCCACCAGCGTAAAACCCTGCAGGCGCAACGCCGCCACAAACTGGCCCAGCGCCGCAGCCCGACTGACCGGCTTGTCAGTGACCAGTGTCAGCGTGCCCTTGACGCGTGGATCAACCACCACATTGCGACCGGTGATGCTGGCAAAGGTGCGCGCCACCGCCTCGATGTCAGCCCCCTGAAAATTCAGCGTGACGCCCTCGCCGGCTTTGGCAGCCGGCGCGGTTTGTGCCAAGGCCCTTGTGGAAAATGAGCCTGTAGCTCCAATTATCATTGCGTACACCGCTATTGATAAAAGAGCTTTTTTAACCGAAATCTGAGTATGTTGTGGCATGTGCTGACCCAATGTGACTACCCAAGTTTGATGACGGAGCGTGCGCCATCGCGCCGCCCAATGATGTTCAACAAGTTCGACAACGCCGCCTGATGCTCGGGGGCGCTACTGGCCTCGCCCACAAAGCGCAGCTTTCCGCCCACCCACTGGCCGCGCCCCGAAAGCAGCAAGCTACCACGCAGGGTGGCCATTTGCAATTCGGGTGTGGCGCCGCCGGCAAGTGTGAAGCGGTAGCTGCCCATCGGGCGCAGGGTGGAAAGCCTGGAAGAAATGTCTTGTGCGTCCAGCTGCGCTTGTCCTGCCACCTGAACGCGGCCCCCCGCCCATGTCAGGGTCAATCCACGGGTTGTCAGGGCCAGCTGCCCCTGCGGCGCAATCGTGTTGAACGGTGTGCCCAGGCCCATCAAAATCTCGGCAGGCCAGTCCGAGGGACTGTCTGACACATGCAAGGTGGCACCGCTCCAGATCGGTGCCAGCCAGAACCGCCACGGCTGCACCAGGCAGCATCCGGCCTCCAGCTGCACGCCCAGGCCGCTCAGTCCCGGCTGAATGCGCCAGCCCAGACGCGATGGCAGACTGGCCGACGCCACGCTGCCAGCACCACCAGTGAGTGTGAACCGGGCCGAGCCTGACCACACCGTGCCACGCGCGTCCAGCAGCAGCACCTGGCCGCCGCTTGCCTGGCGCACCGCGCCAGCCAGCCAGCGCGCCGGGGCAAACAACAACACACTGAGCAAGGCCCCCAGCAGCAGTCCGCTCGCCCCCCAGCCCCAAGGGGCAGGCAGGCCCATGCGCGTCAACAGCCCGGAGCGGACAGGCCTTTGAAGGCGGGGGGATGTTCGGGTCAGAAAGCGCACAGCGACACCGCTTGGTTCATCATGGCGCTGGCAAATGCAGCACCACGGTGCCGTCCCAATTCCCGGTCGCGTTGCGCATCAGGCGCGCCTCGGCGGGGACGATGCGGGCGTCTTGCCGCGCGGTGGTCAGCCACTGGGCCAGCTCATCGGGGGCGACCGCCTTCAGCGTGACGGTGACACGATCTACCTGCACCACCATTTGCGCACTGTCACCCAGTGGCTTGAGCGATGCCTCGAGTGCACTGCGTGCCTGTTCGGCAGACATCAAAGGCTGTGCGCGCAAGGCCAGCGCCTGTGCTTTCAGGCCTTGCATGTGTTGGTTTTGGGCGTCCAGCGCCAGATGCTGCAGGGGTGCGGTCTTGAGCACCTTCAACGCAGGTGACAGCGCCACCCACCAAAGCAGCGCCAGCAGTACCACGCCTACTGCCAGGAGCAACATCCGCTGCTCACGTGGCGAGGCACGACGCCAGCGCTCTTGCAAGCCGGCCAAGGCACTCATGGCTGGACTCCGGCAGCGATCAGCCAATGCTCGCCCTGCTCGACCGCACGCAGCCCACGCGCCTTTAGCTGTGTTGCCACAGCCGCCGCGTCATTCACTTTGGTGCCCTGCAAGCGCAACTCAGACGATGCAAACTCAATAGCAGTCAAGGAATATCCCACAGGAGCTACAGCCGCAAATGACGCCAACACGCTCTCCATGTCACTACCGGCAGCCGCACCGCTGGCACGCTGCAAGGCGGCCACCTCGCGGGCCATTTGCAACGGCGCATCGACCACCACCGGGACCTTGGGAAAGGTCTCGAGCAACACGGCACGCACCGCCTCTCGCTTGGCATTCAGCAGAGCCTGCTCGCGCAGGGCCCAGGCGTTCAATCCAAACAGGTTCACAAACACACCCAACACCAGCACCACCCGGGCCACGCGCCACTGCGGCGCGCGCAAGAAACTGACAAAGGCCTGTGTCACGCTGGCCCAACGTCGATCACGATTGACGTGTGCCAGGTCAAATTGGGCCAGATCCCAGGGTGATTGGGCGGCATGGAGTAAACGCTCGGCACGCTGCTGCAAGGTCGCGTGCCGCTTGAACCAGGCTTCGGCCAGCGCCGCCACGGCGGGTTCGGCCACCAGTTGCGGCGGCGTTTGCTGTGCGCCCTGCGCCTGTGCTTCACCCAGCAACAGCATGGCAGGCGCGCTAAGTTCACAGGCCAGCAACCCGCCCGTTGCGGCACTGGCAGCTGTGGCATCACCCTCAGCAGCCAGCACGCGCTGCAAACCGGCCACACGCGGGTGCTCTGCCTCACCTGTCACGACCACAGTGCCGGCAAGCGCCTGCGGCGTGAACTCGGGCACCACCCGGTCCACTGCGAGGCCTGCCCCGGCCAGGGCGCTCAATGCGGCTTTGAGCCAAACCCGGTCACAAGCGGCCACCCAGACCAACGGTTCTGAGGTTGCGTGCGGCTGCAGGGCCAGGTGCAACTGCGCCGGATCGTCCAGCAACTGGTCTTCCAGCGCACCGTCCAGAATGGCGCGCAAGCGGTTGTTGGCCCGCTCACCTGACAAGACACGCGGCACGCTGCCTACGGGCAGCTTCACCTGATGCCAGGAAAGCACTTGCACGGGCACCAGGACCACCACTTCATCATGGTTGGCAGGCAGCAGCGCCAGGGGCGCATTGCCTTGGGAGCTGGCCGTGACGCCATCGGTGCTGAGCACATAGTCAAAATGCGCAGCAGCATCAATGGTGCCTGGGGAAAAGGGGATGATCAGGGTGGTCATGGTGTCGGTGTCAAATCATTGTAGGGGCGACACTGGCGTGGTCAGAACCTCACGCGCACGGCTCAAGACTTTCACATCCAGACCATCGCGCTGCAATACGGAGCGTTCCTGCAAGGTGCTTTGCCCCAGGCGCAACTGCCCGGTGACGCTGAAAAAGCGTGACGCCACACTGTGCATGGCGGCATCAAATTTCACATCCGGGTTATTCACCAGTTGCAGGGCATCCATCAAAGTCCCAATCGGGGTCACAGCGCGAAACTGCGTCATCTGGCGTGCCTGCGCCGGTGTCAGCCCTTCGACGCTGGCCACCAACACCTCGACCGGCGCCGTGTTGAGATTGACCGGTGTTGGCCCCGGCAACAGCGTCACAAAAGGGGAAAGCGTCCGCAAGGTGTCTGCCGACAGTCCGAGCCAGGCCAGGTCGGCCACGCTGCGCGGCCAGAGCGGCGCCTTCGGGTCAGGTTTGCCGGGCGTCAGCGCGGTGGCGGCCAGCACCAGCCGCTGCGTCATCAGGTCAAGCTCGGACTCCGGCAGATTGAGGTGTTTGAACAGTTTGGCCCAGGCGGCACGGGTCGGCTCATCCAATTTGCCGCTGTCAACCAGGTTGGCCACGTTCAGGCGCGCCTGCAGGTCTTCCATGTTGCCAGCCAGAAAAGCCTCGCTGTCAGAGCCGGTGTCGTCGCCGACCAGGGTCTGGCCGCGCTCAGCCGCCAGAAACGTCGACAAACGTGCGGATGCCAGCGGTACCGCCCAAGGCTCGGCCAGGTGATCGGCGCCACCTTGCCGGGCGTCTTCGCGCAGGATCAGGCGCGCCCAGTCAAGCGCGCCAGTCAAGATCCAGGCCGATTGCACGCGTGTGCGCTGGGCAGATTCCAGCGCCACACCACGCCACTGCTGCCACATCATGCCGGCGGCCAGGGTCGCCACCAGCGCCACAGTCAGCATAGCCATCAGGATCGCCGCACCTCGCTGGGACTGGCCTAAGACCAAGGGCACCTTGCCTTGCAACGGCCTCATTTGCCACCTCCGAGCGCCGGTCGCGCCCAATCGCGCGTCAGAGTGCCGCTGATGGCCTGCCCGCCTGCGAGATTGAGCACCAGGCGCACACCATCCGGCGTGCTTTCGGCTGAAGCCGCCACCGGCCTGACGTCGCCACTTGCCTGCGCTGCGCTGTCTGGTGCACCCGCGCTGGACATTGGGTTGGTCCAGGCGTTGCCACGGTAATAAAAAATCTGCCAGGCATCCAGCGCCACCGTGCGCACCTCGCGCAGGCGGTCTTCGTCGCTGGGTGTCTGTGCCCAGATCTGCGCTTTTTGCCAGGCCAGGTCCAGCTCGCCTCGGCTGCGCAGCTCGGGCGACTGCCAGCGCAGCCATTGGCCAACGCCATCCACATTGCGCAGCGCCCACGCCACCACGTGCAGGCCTTCACCAGGCACGGCACTGCCGCGGCGCAAGATGCGCATGGCACGTCCATCCCAGTCCAAGCTGGGATGGTTGGGTTGCTCTGCCATGGCCTCCAGATCGGCACCCCACTGGCCCAAAGTGGACTGCAGGGTTTGCACGTCATCGCTGCGCTGCTGCAGTTGCGCTTGCGCTCGGCTGATGCCGTCCAGGCCGCGCCAGCTCAACACGGCCATCAGCGCCATCAGGCTAATCGCCACCAGCAACTCAATCAAGGTAAAACCATGCAGCGATAACCGCAGATGCGAGCGCATCAACATCAATAACGCCCCACCACGGTGCTGACGCGCCAAATGGGCCGCTCCCCGTCCAGCACCTGGGCGTCAACCCGTCGAAAGTTGGGATTGGGCGTCGGTCTCACGCCCAATCCCACGGTCAACTGGCGCCCGGCTTGCTGACACGCTGTCTGGTTGTCACCCACGCCAGGCAACTGGCGCGCCAGGCGCACTTGGGTAAGCGCGTTTTCGGCGCACAACTGCGCCAGCAACATGTCAGCCTGGCGCTGCGCATGCCGCGTGATGGCCCCGGTGGCCTGCAGGCCCGCCGTCAGGGAAATGGCCACAACGCCCAGCGCCACCAGCACCTCGACCAGCGTGAAGCCCCGCTGCCTTGCCTGATTCATGGCGCCACCTGCACCGCAAATGGACGCACACCATCGGTACCAAGGCGCACGAGCTTGTCGGGTTGACTGCGCGACAACAGCGTGACACTTTGCGGCGCAATGATCGGCTCGGGACCTAACAATAGGGCGACCGGTGGTCCCGCTAGAGCAACCGTGCGCCCCACCTCAACTTCGGCGCGAATGTCACTGTCGAGCCAGGCCTGTGGCAGCGCGGCAGCGCCACCAGCCGGGTCACTCAAGCCTTCAAACCTGAAACCATGCGCCGTGGGCAACCAGCGCACCGGCACACCGCTGAGCTGCGACTGCGCCCGCGCCGATTCCAGCAAGGCGGACAGGCGCAAGGCCTCGCGTTCTAGCTGGGTCTGGGTGCCGTCGCGCATGGCAAAGCCCACACCGGCAGAGCCAATCGCCACAATCGCCAACACCACCAGCAGTTCCAGCAGCGTGAAACCCCTCTGAAAAGGCCTTGTGAAACGGGCCACTAGTGACACAGGTGTCAGGGTTGCCAGCTGCCAATGTCGGCATTGTTGCCTTCACCACCGGCCTGACCATCGGCGCCATAAGACATCACGTCCACCTCGCCCTTGATGCCCGGGTTAAGGTACACATAGGGCGCACCCCAAGGGTCTTTGGGCAACTGATCAAGGTATGTTTTCCAGTTGTTGGGCACAGGCGGCGTAGTTGGCTTGGCCAGCAGCGCCTGCAAACCCTGGTCGGCGGTGGGATAGCGCTGGTTATCAAGCTTGTAAAGCTTCAAAGCCTGCATCAGGTTGGTGACGTCGGTCTTGGCCGCCGTGACACGGGCATCGTCAGCCCGGTTCAACACATTGGGGACAATCAGCGCGGCCAACACGCCGATGATGAGCAGCACCACCATCAGCTCGATCAGGGTGAAGCCGCACTGGAGACGTTGATGAACTGGGGAGAATTTGGATTTCATGGTGAAACGAAGAAGGCCCGTAAGTGTTGCGATGATAATCGCGCCCATGCTGGACCCAAGCCTTCCTTCATCACTTGACCTGTGGCGACCACGTCTGGTGACTTTTCTGCTCGCGGCCTGCGCAGCCGCCAGCGTTGGTTACTGGGTATTGCAGTGGCCCGCACCCTCGGACAAACCGGTCGCAGTTGTGCCAGCGCCTGAGGCGCGCCCCATCGACACGGCCAAAGTCGCTCAGCTGCTTGGTGCCACGGCCGACACAGGCCTCGCAGGCGGACAAAATCCGTCCGTGAGCGCAGCTGTCAGGTACAAACTGATTGGCGTGATTGCCTTGGGCTCCCGCGACGGCAGTGCATTGATCGCCGTTGACGGCCAACCAGCCAGACCTTTCCGTGTCGGAGACCATCTTGGCGATGACCTGGTGTTGCAGTCAGTCAACCACCGCAGCGTCTCGCTTGCCAACGACCAAGATGGCAACAGCCGTGTCACACTGGAACTGCCACCGGTGCCAGGCGGGCAATGAGTCATTCCAATTTTCTGACATGTTGCGCACCGATTGAACGCAAGGAGATTGGGGGCACAAACCAGGCCTTTTGTGCCGTTTCGACGCCCCGGTTAGCATCACAGCATGAGCCCAAAGCCAAAATACCAATTTCTTGTGCAGGTGAAGCCTCGTTACCTGGCTGACCAGTCAGACCCGGACCAACACCTGTACTTCTTTGCCTACACCATCACCATCCGCAACACCGGCAGCATTGCCGCGCAGTTGATTTCCCGCACCTGGAATGTGAACGACGCAAACGGCCACACTGAAAAGGTCAAGGGTCTGGGTGTTGTCGGCCACCAGCCGCTGCTGCAACCCGGCGAAGCCTTTGAATACACCAGCGGCACACGCCTGCGCACCCCCACTGGCACCATGCATGGCAGCTATTTCTGCGTGGCCGAAGACGGAGAAAAATTTGACGTGGACGTGCCGATGTTTGTGCTGGACGCCCTGAGCGAAAGTGGTGGCACACGCACCCTGCACTGAACCCGATGGCGTCCAAACCTGACCTCTCTGAATTACTGGAGGCGCTCGACCCACTTGCCGACCTGGCGCACCGGCACCTCTGGCTGATAGACCTGCTGGCCTGGGTACGCGGCGGCGGCGACTCGGTGCCGCGCTCGGTGGCACGCGTCACCTTGCTGCTTGATGCCCTGGAGCAGCGTCCTGGGGAACGTGCCAAGCTGCAGGCCTGGTGGCAGGTGCTGCTGGGCACGGTGGATGCCACCGCCTTGCTGGCGGACTTTGGGTTTTCTTCCCGCAGCGCCTTTGCCAGTGAACTGGCCGAGCGCCTGCGTCTGAAGTGGCTGCCTGGCACCCCTGAAACCACCGATGCCTCCAGCCTGTTTTCGCTGGTGTTGTGCAACAAGTTTGATGCCCAGTGGCTCAACGCCCTGGACGACAGCGTCCTGGCGCGACTGGCAACGCTGCTGCAAGTCAGCTGCGACGAGGTCAACAGTGGCAACTGCGGCTGGATCCCTGATGCCGGGCAACACCGGGTGTCACCCTGGCAAGCCACCTTGCTCGAAGCCCTGACCTTTTGCACCAGCCAAATACGGGCCACCGGTTTTTCTCCCGAATTGCGTTTGCGCATGAGTGCGCCCGCGCGTGAAACCGCCCCGTTTCACGCCCTTGACAGCGACGTGATCGCACTGCAGGCGGCTTTTCTGGCCGAGCCACAGCAGCATGGACCGGCGCGCCAGGCCGCATTGCAGCAATACGTGACCCGGCTGGAACTCTGCCGCCAGGCCGCGGCCTCGGTGTACACCCATCTGGATGCAAATGGCATTTCGGTCAACCTGGTGTTTCAGTTGCGCCAACTTCGCACACGGGTGCTGCGCATTCGCGCATTGCTGGACTGCCTGATGCATGACGAGCCCCAGCGCCACACGGCCCAGCTGCTGGCGCAACTGGTGCTGATCGGACAAGAACGCCGCAGCGTGCGTGCGCTGATCACCGCCAATTCGTCCATGCTGGCGGCCAAAGTGGCCGAGCGCAGCTCGGAAACCGGTGAGCATTACATCACCCGCACCCGGGCCGAATATTTCCAGATGCTGCGCGATGCCGCAGGCGGCGGCGCCGTGATCTCCCTGACCACGCTGCTGAAATTTTTCGTGGTCTCTCTGGGTTTGTCAGCCTTCTGGGGCGGCTTTTTCAACGGCCTGAACTACGCCGCCAGTTTTGTCCTGGTGCAGATGCTGCACTGGACGGTGGCCACCAAACAACCCGCCATGACGGCGCCCGCCATGGCGGCCAAACTCAAGGAACTGGGCACGCCCGAGGCGGTAGAAGGCTTTGTCGACCAAGTGGCGCATTTGTTTCGTTCTCAAATCGCGGCCATTGTGGGCAACCTGGCATTGGTGGTGCCCGGCGTGCTGGCCATCAGTGGCGCACTCTGGCTGGCCTTTGGCGCGCCCATGATTGACGCCAAAACAGCTGCCTATGTGCTGCACAGCCTGGACCTGCGCGGCCCGACCGTCCTGTTTGCGGCCTTCACCGGCGTGCTGCTGTTTGCCTCCAGCATCATTGCCGGCTGGGTGGAAAACTGGTTTGTGCTGAACCGGCTGGACTCCGCCGTTCGCTTCAACCCCCGGTTTACCCGCGTGCTGGGGGCCCCCCGCGCGGACCGCTGGGCCAACTTCATGCGCCGCAACATTTCCGGTCTGGCGTCCAACATCTCACTGGGCTTCATGCTCGGGCTGGTGCCAGCGTTTGCCGCGTTTTTCGGCCTCGGGCTGGATGTGCGCCATGTGACGCTCTCCACCGGCCAGATTGCGGCTGCGGCGGCCAGCCTGGGGCTGGACATCTTCCGGCAAAGCGCGATGTGGTGGGCGCTGGCCAGCATTGTGTTCATTGGTGTGCTGAACCTGGGCGTGAGTTTTTACCTGGCGTTCCGCCTGGCACTGCGGGCTCACAACGTCAGCGGGGTAGACCGCCAACGCATCGGACTGGCCATCAAGACGCGCATGCGGCACCGTCTGGGCGGTTTTTTCTGGCCCGCAGCCGAGCCAGCAACCACACCGGCAAAAGACCCAGACCATGGGTGAATTCGACCTGATTGCGCGCTATTTCAAGCGCCCGACACGCCAGGCGGCGCTGGGTATTGGCGACGACTGTGCGCTGCTGCAACCGACGCCCGGATGCCAATTGGCCGTGTCATGTGACATGCTGGTGCAGGGCCGTCACTTTTTTGCCGACGTTGATCCGCGCACCCTGGGCCACAAGGCGCTGGCCGTGAACCTGAGCGATCTCGCCGCGTGTGGCGCCAAACCGCTGGCCTTCACCCTGGCGCTTGCCCTGCCCGAGGTGAACGAGGCTTGGCTGGAAGCATTTTCGCAAGGACTGTTTGCACTGGCCGACCGCCACGGCTGCGAGCTGATTGGCGGCGACACCACCGCCGGGCCGCTGAACATCTGCATCACCGTCTTTGGCGAGGTGCCAGTCCCCGGCGGACGGTCGCAGGCCTTGTTGCGCAGCGGTGCCAAAGCGGGTGATGACCTGTATGTGAGCGGAACGGTGGGCGACGCGCGCCTGGCGCTGGATGTGCGTCTTGGCAAGTTGTGCCTGCCTGCCGAGGCCCCGGCGATGATGGCGGCGAGCGCCCCGTCAAACACAGCGGCCGCCACAAGCGCGCCAATCAGCGAATTGAGCCAGGTGCTGGATTTTGCCCACGCCCGGCTGGAAACACCGACACCGCGCGTGGCGCTGGGACTGGCCTTGCGCGGCGTTGCCACGTCAGCAATTGATGTCAGCGACGGGCTGCTGGGCGACCTTGGCCACATACTGGAACGCTCCCGGGTAGGCGCCTCGGTGGACGCCGATGAAGCTATTAAATCAATAGCTTCTTACGCTTATTTCAAAAGGTCTAAAGGCCAATATTTCATCAATCTATCAAGTGAACAATGGCGCACGCTCGCGCTCGCGGGCGGGGACGACTACGAGTTGCTCTTCACCGCCCCACCGGCCCAGCGTGACGCGGTGCAAGCCGCGGCCCTGACCAGCCAAACCCCGGTGCGCCGCATCGGGCAGATCGACACCGAACCCGGCTTACGCGTGGTGGATGCGCAAGGCCATCTGCTGCCCAACCGCTACAAATCCTTTGACCACTTTGCCTGAGGCTTCGACTCAGTTGAGCACCTGCCAGACCAGGCCCAAGCCAAGCGCCCACAGGTCAACACCCGGCGAACTGTCGCCCGGCAAGGAAATCTCGCCACGTTGTCTGGCGTCGCGCTGTGCCTGTGCACGGTCACGCTCAAGCATGACCAAGGCATCTGCCAGCTGCGGCGCATTGACCACGCCCGCGCTGCTGGCGGCTTTGGCGTAACCGCTCAAAGCCTGCTCCACCGCCTTCGGGTCCAGCAGGGAAAACGCTGAGCGGCAGTGCGGACAGGCATGGTCTTTGCGCAGATCGACCGGGGCACCGCAACTGGTGCAGTAAATGACGGCCACGCGCCGCGCCATGTCGTCGATCTCTGGCTTGGTCAACTGGCGCACAAAACCTTTTTCGATCATGAAGCTGGAAAAAGCACTGAAACGGCCATGGCGCTGCGGGCAGCGGTAGGTGATGTAGCGGCCGCTCTTGACCACGTCAAAGCCCTGCGCCAGCGCGCGGTGGCAATGCGGACAGTCCATCTTCAGGGCCAGGGCTTGCCGGGTGTCATCTTGGTGCGCATGCAGCAGGCGAAACAGCTCGACCACGGCCGACGGCGAAAGCTTCAGGTTCTCTTGCGGGTCAAACCAGATGCCGTGGCAGGCAAAACACACATCCAGCAACACATCGCCGCCACTCACGCTGGACAGCGCATGTTTCTCCATCAACGTGTGGCAAGAAGGGCATGGGCGGGGATGTGGCATGACGGGCTTGGCGCTCAGCGCGTGTGGGTGATTTGGTCAGCTCAAAATTTGGGTCTGCATGTCATTTGATGGCCATGGGTGCGGCCACCCGTGGCTTGCCGGTGCCGGCGCATGCGTGGCACAGCTCGAACGCCAGTTTTTGCAAGGCCAGCCAGGGCTCGGTTGGCCAGTCCGGCACTTTCAATCCCTTGACAATGCCATCCACTTGATGGGCCGCCTGCAGCAAGCCTGCCAGGGCGCTATCGGTCAAACGCGGCAATACCCGTTCAAACAGCCGTTCTTTGTTGCCCCAGACGCGCTGCTCACGCAGGGCCATTGGCATCGGACTGCCCCGGTGAATGGCGTCCTTGACCCGTTTCAGAGCCCGAATGTCTTCCGCCAGCGTGTAGTGCACCAGCACAGCGGCTTCACCTTCCGCCTGCAGGCCGTCCAGCATGCGCTGCACCCGCGCATGCTGGCCCGCCAGCACCGCCTCAGACAACTTGAACACGTCATAACGCGCCACATGGAGGACCGCACCCTCAATCTGCTCAAAGCTCAACTCGCCTGCGGGGTGCAGGAGTGCAAGTTTCTGGATTTCCTGGTGGGCGGCCAACAGATTGCCTTCGACCCGGTCGGCAAAAAACTGCAGGCTGCGCTGGCCTTCCACCCCCGCCGCCACACGCTGGCCTTGCGCGGCCAGACGCTGGGCGATCCACTGTGGCAACGCAGTGCGCTCCACAGGCGCCACTTCCAGAGTAATGCCGCTTTCAAGCGCCATAAACCAGGCCGCTGCTTTTGTGGTGCGGTCGAGCCGGGGCAGGATCACCAGGGTCAAGGTACTGTCGTTGCCACGCGCCTGCTCGGTGAGTTGCTGCAAGGCAGCGCTGCCCTCTTTGCCAGGCTTACCCGACGGTATACGCAGCTCAAGAATCTGCTTGTCGGCAAACAGACTCATCGAACCTCCTGCCGCGAGCACCTCGCTCCAGTCAAAGTGGGCACCTGACACGGTGTGCGAGGTACGCTCGGTAAAACCCTGGGCGCGCGCCGCACCCCGAATGGCGTCCAGTGCTTCCTGAATCAGCAAAGGCTCGTCGCCGTGCAAGGTGTACAGGCTGTTCAAACCCTTGTTCAAATGGGCGGCTAAATGGGTGGGCTGGAGTTGCATCGCGGTCTGACCAATGCCGCTTATTCGAGCTGCGTGGCTTGAACGGAAACCAGGCGTCGCAAAATCTGCTGCACGATGTCGGACTGCATGTCACGGTACAGCAAGGCTTCCTCGGCTTCCTTGGCCAGCGCGGCGGTTTCGTTGTAGCTGATGTCGCGCCGCTGCAAGATTTCATCACCAGCGATGATTTCCTTGCCATTGGCGGTGGTGAGGCGCAAATGCACGCGCAAGCGCAACTGAAATTCACGGACCTGGCCAGAGGTGTTGACACCCACCACGACTTTTTCCCGCGGATCTTCAGCCACTGTCAGCACCAGTTGGGCGCGCGCCAGCGGCTCATCGGGCGCCAGCACCTGCACCGCATTGCCAAACGACCGCCGCAACTCCTGCGCGATGGCGCCACCGGGGTTGGGCATGATGGCGATACGGGTGAAGGCAAACGCCTGACTGCCGCGCAGCTTGAAGCCACAACCTGCCAAACCTGCGCTGCCGACCAGTGCGCCAGCAAGTTGCCCAAAGTTGCGCCGCGTGATCGGCAGGGCATGCGCCTTGGGTTTGGTGTGCGGCATCGTCAGACCACCAGGTTGACGAGACGGCCCGGCACCACGATGACCTTCCTGGGCGCCGCGCCGTTGGCCAGTTTCTGAAACATCTCATGGGCAAGGGCGGCCTGCTCGATGGCTGCCTTGTCGGCACTCGCGCTCACCACAATAGAGCCACGCAGCTTGCCATTGACCTGCAACATCAGTTCAATCTCGTCCTGCACCAGCGCATCAGGGTCCACCTTGGGCCAGGTGGCATCCAGCAAATCACCCAGTTGGCTGGCGTAACCCAATTCTGACCACAAGCTGTGGGCCAGGTGCGGTGTGACCGGGTACAGGCAGCGCAGCAAGATACCAAAACCTTCGATCAACGCCACTTGTGCACCAGCGCAGTCCATCGCCTTGAAATCGTCCAGGGCGTTGATCATCTTCATGGCACCGGAGACCACGGTGTTGTACTGCATGCGCTGGTAGTCGTAGTCAACCTGTTTGAGCACCGTGTGAAGCTCCAGCCGCAGGGCCTTGGCCTCTTTCCCGAAAATTAGCTCTTTTAGGCTTGTAGCTCCTGCCACACTTGCGTTAGTAGCTACCAAATCCATAGTTGATAACTTGACACCAAAGTTCCAGACCCGGCGCAGGAAACGGTAGCTGCCTTCCACCGCAGCATCATTCCACTCGAGCGTGGCCTCGGGCGGCGCGGTGAACATGGTGTACAGGCGGGCGGTGTCGGCACCGTATTTCTCGATCAGGTCCTGCGGATCCACGCCATTGTTTTTCGACTTGGACATGGTGCCCACGCCCTCGTAGTCAATGGGTGTGCCCACCGGCAAACCATCCACCGCATTTTTTAGCTTGGCACCTGTGACCTTGCCGGCGTCGTCAAATACATGTTCCACATCATGAGGCCAGAAGTATTCTTTGCCACCCTTCTCGGTGCGGCGGCTGTAAATGTGGTTCAACACCATGCCTTGTGTGAGCAGTCTGGTGAACGGTTCATCCACCTTGACCAAGCCCAGATCACGCATCACCTTGGTCCAGAAACGCGCGTACAACAGGTGCAGGATGGCGTGCTCGATACCGCCAATGTACTGGTCCATCGGCATCCAGTAGTCTGCCCCCGCACCGACCATGGCCTGGTCGTCCTTGGGGTCGCAGTAACGCATGAAATACCACGAACTGTCGACAAAGGTATCCATCGTGTCGGTCTCGCGCCGGGCCGACTTGCCACAGACCGGGCAAGTAACGTCGGCGTGAAACGCCTCGCACTTGTTCAGCGGGTTACCCGAGCCGTCCGGCACCAGATCGTCCGGCAACACTACCGGCAGGTCTTTTTCAGGCACCGGCACGGCACCGTGTTCGTCACAATGAATGATCGGGATCGGTGTGCCCCAGTAACGCTGGCGACTCACACCCCAGTCACGCAGGCGCCAGGTGACTTTTTTCTCACCCAGGCCCAAGGCTGCCAGATCTGCCGCCACGGCATCTACACAGGCCTGAAATGGCAGGCCGTTGTATTTGCCGGAATTGACCGCGATGCCAGCGCCCTTTTCCGCATACCAGTCTTGCCATGCCAATGCATCAAAGACCTCTGAATTGACCCCCACCACCGGCTTGATCGGCAAGGCGTACTTCAGGGCAAATGCAAAATCCCGCTCGTCATGCGCAGGCACACCCATCACCGCGCCGTCGCCATAACTCATCAGCACATAGTTGCCAACCCACACCTCCACCTTGTCGCCAGTCAATGGATGGGTCACAAACAGGCCGGTCGCCATGCCCTTTTTCTCTTGCGTGGCAAGTTCGGCCTCGGTGGTGCCGCCTTGCGCGCACTCCAAAATGAAAGCGGCCAGCTTCGGGTTGGTCGCCGCCGCGTGTGTGGCCAGGGGGTGCTCAGCGGCCACGGCACAAAAGGTCACACCCATGATGGTGTCAACCCGCGTGGTGAACACGTACATGCGACCGCCACCAATGGCCGCCCCATCGACACCGTTGATGTCATGGGTGAAGGCAAAACGCACACCTTCACTCTTGCCAATCCAGTTTTCCTGCATCAGCTTGACACGCTCGGGCCAGCCGGGCATCTTGTCGCCGGTCACATTGGCCAGCAATTCTTCCGCGTAATCGGTGATCTTGAGGTAATAACCGGGAATCTCGCGTTTTTCCACCACCGCACCAGTGCGCCAGCCCTTGCCGTCAATCACCTGCTCATTGGCCAGCACCGTCATGTCAATCGGGTCCCAGTTCACCACCTGTGTCTTGCGGTAAGCGATGCCTTTTTCGAGCATCTTCAAAAACAGCCACTGGTTCCACTTGTAATACTCGGGCGTGCAAGTCGCTACCTCGCGGCTCCAGTCGATGGCCAGGCCCATGGCCTGCATCTGCTGCTTCATGTAAGCGATGTTCTCAAACGTCCACTTGGCCGGTGGCACGCCATTTTTCAGCGCGGCGTTTTCAGCCGGCAAACCAAAGGCGTCCCAGCCCATCGGCATCAACACGTTGTAGCCCTGCATGCGCAGCTGGCGCGTCAGCATGTCATTGATGGTGTAGTTGCGCACATGGCCCATGTGCAACTTGCCGCTGGGGTAAGGCAGCATGGAGCAGGCGTAGAACTTCTTCTTCGGCTTGCCGTTGACATCCAGCGCGTTCTCATTCACGCGGTAAGCGTCAAGCGCATTCCAGTGGGACTGGGCAGCAGGTTCAACGTCGAGGTGCTTGTATTTTTCTTGCATGGCGGTCTGGAGATGCGGCGCGCGGCGCCGACTTTGGCTTGAAATAGACGGTGATTTTAGGGTTTGGCTGCAGGTGCCGCACCGGTCGGATCAGTCTGCGCAGCAGCACCTGCCGATGCAGACGCATCAGCGACAAAACCTATGCGGTTCAAACCTGCCTTTTGTGCTGTGCCCATCACCTCAACAATGCGGCCATAGGGCACGGTCTTATCCGCACGCAACAATACCTCGGTGTCGGGGTTGGCCTGAGCCGACGCGTTGAGCTGACGCGCCAACTCGTCCATGGCCACCGGTTGGTCCTTGAGAAAAGTCTGACCCGACGCGTCCATCACCACGGTGACTGACTTCGGTGCGTCGCCTGCTTTGGCGGCATCGGTCTTGGGCAAATCGAGCTTGATGGAACTGGCCAGCAGGGGCGCCGTGATGATGAAGATCACAACCAGCACCAGCATCACGTCAATCAGCGGCGTCATGTTGATGTCGCTCATGGGCTGAGCGGTATTGGTGCGATCCAGACGACCAAATGACATGGTGTGCCCTGATGTGAGGGGTCAGTGCAGTGCGACGCCGCTGCTGCCCAGTTCGCGCAGGTCGCGCGCAAAACCTTCCAGATCAGCCTCAATGCGGTTGATCGCGCGGCCCTGAACATTGAAGGCCAACACCGCGGGTATGGCCACCATCAGACCGGCAGCTGTCATGATCAATGCCTCGCCCACAGGGCCGGAAATCTTGTCAATGGTGACCTGGCCTGCACTGGCAATGCCGATCAGGGCATGGTAGATGCCCCAGACCGTACCCAACAGGCCCACAAACGGCGCAGTGGCACCGACCGTGGCTAGCAGCACCTGGCCGTGCTGCAACTTCGTCAGTGTCGCATGCAATGCATTACGCAATACACGGGTAAGTTGCTGGGACCGGTCACCGACACTGGCCAGACTGCCATTTGCTTCAAGCTTTGTAGCTACGACCATTGGAAGAACAAGGTTCTCTCGATCAAAAGCAGCAATTTTCTTGACAGCCTCATCGACTGTGGAAGACTGCCAGAACGAGGCCACACAACGTGCCATATCAACACTCGCCCGGTGCAGCAGCCATGATTTCCAAAAAATCACCACCCAACTGCCCACAGACATTGCCAGCAAGAGCAACGCCACGGAGCGTGCCAATGCGTCGCCCTGCCAGAAAAATTGAGCCAGGTTCATTTCAGGTTCAGCACATCGGCCATGTCAAACAATCCCGCCTTACGTCCATGTAAAAACCGCACCGCGCGCAGGCTGCCTTCGGCGTACGACACCCTGCTGCTGGACTTGTGACTGATCTCGATGCGCTCCCCTGTGCCAGCAAAAAGCACGGTGTGATCACCCACGATGTCGCCACCGCGAATGGTGGCAAAACCGATGCTTGACGGGTCCCGCTCACCGGTGACCCCTTCACGGGCATAGACCGCGCAATCCTTCAGGTCACGACCAAGCGCACCGGCAATCACCTCGCCCATTTTCAGCGCGGTGCCAGAGGGCGCATCGACCTTATACCGGTGGTGGGCTTCAATGATTTCGATGTCATAACCCGTGTTCAATGTTTTGGCCGCCATTTCCAGCAGCTTCAAGGTCACGTTCACACCCACGCTCATGTTAGGTGCCATGACAATGGCGATGTCTCTGGCCAGCTCGGCAATTTGCTGCTTTTGCGCATCACTGAAGCCCGTGGTGCCAATCACTGCATTCACACCCAACGCACGGCACGCCTGCAGATGCGCCAGGGTGCCTTCTGGCCGCGTGAAATCAATCAGGACATGGGCGTGATTCAAGCCGGTGGTCAAGTCGGGGCTGATGGCGACGCCACTGCTGCGCCCCAAAAATGCTGCAGGGTCTTTGCCGATGGCCGGGCTGTCAGGCACCTCCAGCGCACCGCTGAGGCGGCAATCATCCGCATTCGACACGGCTTCGATCAGCATGCGGCCCATGCGCCCGCTGGCGCCAGCCACGCAAATCTGGTGAAGTGAAGCATCTTTCATGGTCACGCTCAATCGGATGCAGCTTCCAGCGGCGGATAACTCACAGGCAAGGGTGGCAGCGCTCTGGATTCGACCGGTTTGACGACAGCCGTGGCCTTCAGCGCGTCTTCAGTCATTTCAAGCACCGGCACTTTCCCGGTTGGGCGGCCAGAGTCCAGCGACGCCACAAATTCGGCCTCGGTCGGCAAGGCATCAGCCTGTACCTTGGACAACACGTCGCCCTTGAAAAACACCGTGATACGGCGCGCCTGTGGGGTGACTCCCTGGCGCTTGAAGGTGAACACATAGTCCCAGCGGTCCGCGTGGAAAATGCTGGTCAGCAAGGGTGTGCCCAAGATGTCGCGCACCTGGTTGCGGCTCATGCCCTCCTTGAGGGCTGCGGCCTGTTCACTCGACACAAAATTGCCCTGAACAATGTCGATCTTGTAGGGCATGATCACGTTCGCCAGACGGTTGCTTGCACTGTCAACGCTGCTGCAGCCTGACAATGTGACAAAGAGTGCGCCAAGCGAACCCAGACAGACACAACGAGCAAGAGAATCAAACATGGGCAAACCAAGTGACAATAAGAGCAGAACATTGTACTGGCAGCCTCATGTAGGTTTGCCGACACAACACCCGATCGAACACCTTGAGTCCGACATGACCAAAAGCGACGAACTTAAAAGCACAGGGCTCAAAGCGACCGTGCCGAGGCTGAAAATTCTGGAAATTTTTCAGAATGGCCAGCAACGCCACATGACAGCCGAAGACGTGTTTCGCGTGCTGCTACGGGAACGCTCCGATGTCGGCCTGGCCACGGTGTACCGGGTACTGGCGCAGTTTGAGCAGGCGGATATTCTGGTGCGCAGCCATTTTGAAAGTGGAAAAGCCGTCTATGAATTGAACGAAGGCCAGCACCATGACCATCTGGTGTGTCTGGATTGCGGCCGCGTGGAAGAGTTTTTCGATGCCGGGATTGAGCAGCGCCAGCACGCTGTGGCCAAAGCCAAGGGTTTTGACATTGCAGACCACGCACTCAGTCTCTACGCCCACTGTACGCGAGAGGCCTGCCCGCACCGTGTGGTCGCGGATTAAGTGCCTGACTCGCTCATCGCCTTGCGATGGCGTTCGACAAACTCCTTGTAGGTATCGACGCCACGAATCTGAAGAATGGTGTTGCGCACGGCGGCCTCCACCAGCACCGCGAGGTTGCGGCCCGCGACCACCTGAATCACTACCTTGCGCACGGGCACGTCCAGCACATCCTGCATCAGCGGCTCATAAGGGATGCGTTCATATTCACGCTCCATCGTCTCACGGCGTACCAAGTGCACGATCAGCTGCAGGGCCTTTTTTCGGCGCACTGCGGTTTCGCCGAAAATGCACCGAATGTCGAGCAACCCGATGCCGCGGACTTCCAGCAAATTCCGCAACAAATCCGGACAACGACCCTCAATCGTGTCCTGATTGATGCGGTACAGATCGACCGCATCGTCCGCGACCAACCCATTGCCGCGTGAAATCAGTTCCAGACCGAGTTCGCTTTTGCCCAGACCGGATTCACCGGTGATCAGCACACCCAGACCCAAAATATCCATGAACACACCATGCATGGTGATGCGGTCGGCGAAGTGCCTTGACAGGTAAGCGCGCAGCACATCAATCACAAAGGCAGATGAGCTTTCAGTGGCAAACATCGGGATCTGTGCACGCTCACAGATCGACAACAAGGCATCTGGCGCCGTCTGACCATCGGCGAGCACCAGAACCGGCGGCTCCAGCGTGACGATACGAGCAATCCGCCGAACACAGTCTTCAGGGGTGGCATTGGTGAGGTACGCGACCTCACGCTTGCCCAGAATTTGTACGCGGTATGGGTGAATGTAATTGAGGTAACCCACCAGATCCGCGCCAGAACGGGCGGCACGCACCGCGACCTCGTCAAAGCGTCGCTCGGAGGCGCCAAGCCCGGCGATCCACTCCCAGCGCAGATTGCCCCGGAAGGATTCAAACATCACATCCGCGCTGATGACATTGGGCTTCAACGAGCAGGCTCCAGCCAGAAACGTTCAGTGAAAGCGACTCAAGCCACTTGGGCCGACTGCCAATTGGCAATCAACTGGTACAAGGCATTTGCGTCGGTGCTTTCCGTCAACTTGCCGCGCAAATCGACGTCACTCAGCATCTCGGCAATTTCTGAAAGAATTTCAAGGTGCTTTTGGGTCGCAGCTTCCGGCACCAGCAAAAAAATCATCAAGCCAACCGGCAATTCGTCAGGCGCTTCAAAAGCAATGGGGCGAGCCAACTGAAACACCGCAGCCATCGGGGACTTCAGCCCCTTGATACGCCCGTGCGGAATAGCCACACCGTGGCCCAAGCCAGTTGACCCCAGGCGCTCGCGGGAAAACAGACTGTCCGTGACCAGCGCTCGGCTGAGCCCGTGCAAGCTCTCGAACAGCAAACCTGCCTCTTCAAAAGCTCTCTTCTTGCTTGAGACATCGACCTGCACAAGCACCTGTGCAGCGGAAAGAATGGACGCGAGTCGGTTCATAAGTCTATTGAATGATGCGCTCTGAAAATCCGGGCGCAAAAAAAAGCCGCTCGCACCAGCAGGCGGCCTCCCGTAGTTTAAATTACATCAGGCGCTTGGGCGCCGCATGATGGTGCGATTGCAGACGATCCTTGTGGCGAACCACCTGTCGGTCAAGTTTGTCCACCAATTCATCTACCGCTGCATACAGGTCAGTGTGGGCACATTCGGCAAAGAGCTCAATCCCCTTGATGTGAATATTGCATTCAGCCTTCTGCCGCCGTTCTTTTTCCTTGAGATTCTCCAGCGTCAACAACACCCTCACATCCACCACTTGGTCAAAGTGCCGTTTGATTCGATCCAGCTTGGTGGTCACGTAACTGCGCAAGGCCGGGGTAATTTCCAGATGGTGACCACTGATCGTCAGGTTCATAAAAAGCCTCCTAAAGCTCTCGTGATGAAATGGTTGCCAACCCATCGTCGGCAACCGCCAAAAAACGGGACATACCTTACTCGGGTTCACTATGCCCCGGCCAAGCGGTTATTGCAACGGTTTTCAGTGTTGCGTTGCAGCATTGCGGCATAAGCGCCCGGATTCCAGCATTTACACCGGAAGCTTGCGCAACTTGCGATGCGATAATCTGCCCAATCAACAAAAGGACAAAACACCTTGGAAACCTGCCCCAGTCGGTAGCTTTCAACTCCCAATATTGCATCCCGGGGTTGAAAGCCAACCACCACGCCCCCCGTCATCCGATGCCAAACCTCAATTGGGAGTGAGCACATGCTCAACATCTTTACCCTCGCCAACGGCCGCCTGTTCCAGGAAGAAATTGAATCGCTGGAAGAGCTCTCACGCTTTCAGCCGATCTGGGTCGACCTGGAGTCGCCCACATTGGAAGAAAAGCGCTGGATCAAACAATACTACGGCTTGTCAATCCCGGAAGACGTGATGGACGAGGACATTGAGGAATCGGCCCGTTTCTACAAGGAAGACAACGGCGAGTTGCACATCCGCAGTGACTTTCTGGTCGCTGACGATCACGAACCACACACCGTTCGCGTGGCGTTCATCCTGAACCTGGAAAACGACGAGCTAAAGAGCAAGGGCGTGCTGTTTTCCATTCACGACGAAGACGTGCCGGTGTTCCGATTGCTGCGGATGCGTGCACGCCGTGCGCCGGGCCTGATTGAAGATGCCAAGGAAGTGCTGCTCAAGCTGTTCGACGCCGATGCCGAGTACTCCGCCGACACGCTGGAAGAGATTTATGACGAACTGGAAAAAGTCAGCGCCAAGGTCTTGTCAGGTGATGTGACCGACGCCATGGCTGGCGAAGTGCTGGGCGCTATTGCCAGGCACGAAGACATGAGTGGTCGCATTCGGCGCAATGTGATGGACACCCGCCGTGCCGTGAGCTTCATGATGCGCAGCAAGATGCTCAACGGCGAGCAGTTTGACGATGCGCGCCAGATTTTGCGCGACATGGACTCGCTTGACTCGCACACCGCGTTCCTGTTTGAGAAAATCAACTTCCTGATGGACGCGACGGTGGGTTTCATCAACATCAACCAGAACAAGATCATCAAGATTTTCTCGGTGGCAAGCGTGGCGCTGCTGCCACCCACCCTGATCGCCAGCATTTACGGCATGAACTTCAAGTTCATGCCAGAGCTGGACTGGCAAGCAGGTTACCCGTTGGCACTCGGCTTGATGCTGGCCAGCGCTCTGGTTCCCATGTGGTATTTCAGAAAACGTGGCTGGTTAAAATAAATATAACTACAAAGCTTTTAAAAAAAGAGTTATTTGCTATATTTATGATAGTGTTTTAACGAACTGACTGACAATCGCCAGGGCGTACGGACTGGCCACCTGGGTGACAAACCCTGAGAAATCCATGTGCGCAGCGTCATCCGCGCGGTCCGAGATGGTTCGCACAGCGGCAAACGGTACACCATAATCACGACACACCTGGGCGACCGCTGCGCCTTCCATTTCAACCGCCAGCGCGTCATGACCCGCCGAGCGCAAACCGTCCAGCACCTGGGTCACCTCTTGCGCGCTGGCAAGAAATTTGTCACCACTGGCAATCAGCCCGCTGTGCACGTTTGGCGGACTCAGCGGGGTTTCACGATGGAAATGACTTCCAACCCCTGCCAGTCCATTGCGGGATGCTTCCAAAAGAAGAGCGGTCAGAGTGACATCACAGGCCATCGTGGCGCATCCATACAGCGGGATTTCATAACGGGCAAAAAGCGGGCTTGAGTCCATGTCATGCTGAATGAAAGCGTCTGCCACCACCACATCACCCACCTTGACCCCCGCCCCCACACCCCCTGCGACACCCGTGAAGACCACACGGTCAACGCCAAAAGCCTCAATCAGCGTGGTGGTGGTGGTTGCCGCAGCCACCTTGCCGACCTTGGTCAGCACCAGCACGACTTCATGGCCGCACCACTGGCCGCACCAGAACGTGCGCCCCGCGCGCTTCACACGCTGTGGGTTGCCAAGTTGTTCCAGCAAGCCCCGCTGCTCGTCGAGCAGGGCACTCATGATGGCCAGCGTCACGTCTGCTTCCTCGGGCTTTTCTTACTTGTTGCGCAATTCGCGGCGCAAAATTTTGCCCACCGGTGTTTTCGGCAGTTCTGTGCGGAACTCGACCACTTTGGGTTGCTTGTAACCGGTCAGATTTTCACGGCAGTAGGCACGCACCTGCGCCTCGGTGATCTCGGGGTTCTTGCGCACAATCACCAGTTTGACGGCTTCGCCCGATTTTTCGTCGGGCACGCCGACGCAGGCACATTCCATGATGCCATCCATCTGCGACACCACATCTTCCAGTTCCGTCGGAAACACATTGAACCCATTGACCAGGATCATGTCTTTCTTGCGGTCCACGATTTTGAAGTACCCACGCTCGTCCATCACGCCGATGTCGCCGGATTTGAAATAACCGTCTGGCGTCATGACCTTGGCAGTTTCATCCGGGCGCTGCCAATAACCCGCCATGACCTGCGGGCCCTGGATGGCGATCTCACCCGACTGGCCTTGCGCCACCTCATTGCCGTCATCGTCCAGCAACTTGATCCGGGTGCCGGGAAACGGCACCCCAATGGAACCTGAATATTCGCTCACTGTCACCGGGTTGGAGGTGGCAATGGGCGAGGTTTCACTCAGGCCATAACCTTCACAGATCGGACATCCGGTTTTTTCCAGCCACAGCTTGGCCACCGCACTTTGCACCGCTGTGCCACCACCGGCCGACACCACCAGGCTGCGCCAATTGACTTTGTTGAAATCTGGGTGATTGGCCAGCCCATTGAACAAGGTGTTCACCGCCGGAAAGACGTGGATTTTGTGCTTGGCCAGCTCAGTCAGAACCGCCGGCAAGTCGCGTGGATTGGGAATCAGGATCAACTTTCCACCGATACGCATCGACAGCATCATGCCGACCGTGAACGCGAAGATGTGATACAGCGGCAGCGCACACACCTCCACCATTTGCTCACCCTCAGGAATCTTGCCCAAGGCCGGCTGAAACCAGGCATCGGACTGCAACAGGTTAGCCACAAGGTTACGCTGCAGCAGCACAGCCCCTTTGGAGACGCCGGTGGTGCCACCGGTGTACTGCAGCACTGCCACATCGTCGGGCTTGAGGGTAACTTTTTTCAGGGTGCCGCTGGTCGCTTTCGCAATGGCCGCATTAAAACGCACCGCGTTTGGCAGGTTGAAATCGGGCACCATTTTCTTGACGTTGCGCACCACATAATTCACCAGCGCCCCCTTGAGCAAGCCCAACTGATCACCCATGGCGCACAACACCACGTGCTTGACCGGCGTTGACGCGATGCACTTCTCCAGCGTGGCAGCAAAATTTTCCAGAATCACAATGGCTTTGGCGCCTGAATCCTTCAGCTGATGCTCCAGTTCACGGGCGGTGTAAAGCGGGTTCACGTTGACCAGGGTGTAACCCGCGCGCATGATGCCGGCCACCGCAATCGGATACTGCAGCACGTTGGGCATCATCACGGCCACCCGGTCGCCTTTGGCCAGCCCGAGGCTTTGCAGGTACACACCAAAGGTCCGACTCAGTTCGTCCACCTGCTTGTAACTGAGCTCCTTGCCCATAAAGCTGTACGCGCTGCGACTGGCAAACTTCTGGAAGGACTCCTCCATCATGTCGAGCATCGACGCATAACGGGTGATGTCAATGTCAGCGGGAACACCTTCAGGGTAGCTACTCAGCCAGATTCGGTCAGTCATGCTCAACGCTCCAGGTTTTTTTATTGAAAGGTCGATTCTCACCGAGTTGTCAGTTTCTGTAAGCTGTGTTTTCCCTAATTGGTCGAGACACTCCATTGGGACAGCGTCGACCGGCACTCGGATCGAAAAAAAAGGCCCGACGGGCCTCTTTTTTGGCAACCACAGATCAAGCCTTCAACGCCGTCAACACCTCGTCGAGCATCTTCTTGGCATCACCAAACAACATGCGGTTGTTTTCCTTGTAGAACAAGGGGTTGTCCACGCCGGCATAACCAGAGGCCATGCTGCGCTTCATCACGATCGAGGTCTTGGCCTTCCAGACTTCCAGCACCGGCATGCCGGCAATCGGGCTGCCCGGGTCATCCTGGGCACTCGGGTTGACGATGTCATTGGCACCAATCACCATGGTGACATCGGTGGCCGGGAAATCATCGTTGAGCTCATCCATTTCAAACACAATGTCATACGGCACCTTGGCCTCGGCCAGCAACACATTCATGTGGCCCGGCATGCGCCCGGCTACTGGATGGATGCCAAAACGCACATTGACACCTTTTTCACGCAG
>CAISLL010000169.1 GCA_903886165.1 uncultured beta proteobacterium
ATAGAACCAATTCACGCGGCAACCCAAACGGCATGTCAAACGCACCGACCCAGGCACCTGGACGCTCAAGGCGGTCGGCAAATGCAGCGAGAGACGCAAAACGTTCAAGCTGTGACAGCTTGACACAGTCGTCTTGCAATTCGCCAACTGCCAACACGATGGTTTTCCTGGCGTTGGGTGCACTGGAAAAATCGCACCCCAACACACATGACACCTGGTCAGCCGGTGTCGGCGCAGCCATCCAGCTTGGGCTTGCCGTCACCGGCGTTACGGGATCCGGCAACGCCTCAGGAGCGGCCAATGACGGAGGCCGTGGCCATCAGTTCTTCCAGCAAGGCAAGGGACACCCGACCCGACACCGAATAGGGATCAAGTTCAGGCTTTTCAGCGTACTTGAGCAAGATGGATGCATTGATGCGTGTCATGTTGACTTCGCCCATGGTCCAACCGGCGAAGCGCCGCTCCAGGATTTCTTCATAGTGCAGCAACACCACGTCCTTGTGACGTACATCACGCTGGATGTGCCCATAAAGATCACTGATGGCCATGCGACCGCCTTCAATGGCCTGCAAAAAAATGCCACCGCCGTAACACAGGACGCCCGTCACGCCAGTGCTCGGGTTGTGCTCACGGGACTGCTGCAAAATGGATTCAATGGCTTCCGGACGGGTATCCACGGCACGGCTGGCATATAGCAAACGAACCAACATGTTTAACCTTTCTGGGGAATGAGTGACAAAAATTCGCGCCGCAGGTTGGCATCTTTCAGGAAGCTGCCGCGCATCACGGAATTGATCATCTTGCTGTCCACGTCCTTGACGCCGCGCCAGCTCATGCAGAAATGGCTTGCCTCCATCACAATGGCCAAGCCATCGGGCTGGGTTTTCTGCTGGATCAGATCTGCCAGCTGCACAACGGCCTCTTCTTGAATCTGGGGTCGGCCCATGACCCAATCGGCCAACCGTGCGTACTTGGACAAGCCGATCACATTGGTGTGTTCATTGGGCAGCACACCAATCCAGATCTTGCCCATGATCGGGCAAAAATGGTGACTGCAGGCACTGCGAACTGTGATCGGGCCGACAATCATCAACTCATTGAGGTGCTCGGCGTTAGGAAATTCGGTGATGGCCGGGGCCTGCACATAGCGCCCCTGAAACACCTCCTTGAGATACATCTTGGCCACGCGCCGGGCCGTGTCATCGGTGTTGTGGTCATGCTCGGTGTCAATGACCAGGCTGCTGAGCACACCTTTCATTTTCTCTTCAACTTCGTCGAGCAGTTGTTCCAGTTCACCCGGCTTGATGAAATCAGCTATGTTGTCATTGGCATTGAAGCGCTTGCGCGCAGCCTTGACACGCTCACGGATCTTGACTGACACCGGCGTGCCTTCGTCTTGTTCAGAAGGGTTCATAGTAAAGATTTTAAAAATGATCAGAGGTCAATCGTATCAGTGTTTTATTAATATTGTTATTGACCCATAGCCCTTATAAATAAAGTACTAGTTGCTATATATTCAATAGCGCTTTCCATTCAGAAACAACAGCACCCGCACCAACAGATAAGCTGCCGCGTCAAACAAACGCATACGGTAGCTACGCTTGGCCAGTTGGTCCGCATCGACACGCTGCGCATTGGCGTCGATGGCTTCCTCAAGACATTGCTGCAAGGTTTGCGCAAATGCCTTATCCACCACCACCACATTGGCCTCACGCGCCAGCAGCAGACTCAAGGGGTCGATGTTGGACGAGCCCACAGTGGCCCAGCGTCCATCAACCACAGCCACTTTGGCATGTAAAAAACTCGGGGCGTATTCATAAATTTCAATACCTGCTGCGAGCAGGGGGGCATACAGCGCATAGGTCGCGTGGTGCTGCATGAAATATTCATAACGCCCCTGCAGCAGCAAACGAACACGCACGCCCCGGTGGGCCGCATGGATAAGGCTTTGACGAATTTTTCGACCCGGCAGAAAGTAGGCGTTGGCCAAAATGATGTCGTGCTTCGCCTCCCCAAGCGCATGCCGATATGCTCGCTCAATGCGCCTGCGAAAACGCAGGTTGTCACGCAACACCAGTTCGGCCAACGCGCCACCCGTTGCCACCTGATCCGGTTCAGATGGGCGATTTTCTTCAACCGAGCGCTGCAAGGCTTGCCAGGCACCCGACCAATCAACCTGCCGGGCACGTTGCGCGGCGTTCATGCGCCACCAAAGCTGGCTCATGGCTTCATGCACCTCCTGCACCAATGGGCCGCTCACCCGCACGGCAAAATCAAAGCGCGGCGCGATCAATTGCCCGTGGTTGGGATCAAACCAGTCATCCAGCACATTGATGCCACCACAAAAAGCCACTCGGCCATCGACTACGCACAGCTTGCGGTGAAGGCGCCGCCAGCGGCTGGGCACCAGCAAACCCAGGCGACCCAAAGGCGCAAAAACCCGCCACTGCACCCCCGCTGCGGTCAACCGCTGCGGCCACGGGTCGGGCAAAGCAGGGGTGCCCACACCGTCCACCACCAGGAACACGGCCACACCGCGCAACGCCGCACGCTCCAGCGCCTGCACGACCTGTTCGCTACCGCCTTGCACATTGAAAATATAGGTTTCCAGGCGAACCTCAGACAGACTGGCGTCCACCGCTCGCACCAGTTCCGCAAAAAATGCCTTCGCCCCCGGCAACAACTTCAACTGGTGATTGCCCTGACGTTGTGACAGTGCCATGTGTTCAAACAGCCAGGGTGAATTCTGCAATCAGCGGCAAATGGTCTGACATGCGCCACCAGACCCGACCGCGCGGCACCGTCAAACCAACGGGCGCAAGGCCGCGGGCAAACACATAGTCAAGCTGGGCCAAAGGCAGGCGAGACGGAAATGTGGGCTGCGGGACACCCCAAGCATGCAAACCAGACCGCTTGAACGCAAGTTGTACGGTTTGACCCCAATCGTTGAAGTCTCCAGCCACCAACAGTGGCGCATCCGGCGGGATTTCCCGCTGGATAAAGCGCTGCAACTGCGCCACCTGGCGCACGCGGCTAGCCCTCACCAAGCCCAGATGCACCACCATGACATGGACCAACTGCCCATGAACATGAAGCGTAACGTGCAAGAAGCCACGCTGTTCCAGACGGTGATCAGACATGTCTTCGTGCTGGTGCGACATCACCGGCCAGCGCGACAGCAGCGCATTGCCGTGCTCCCCGTCGCGTGTAACGGCGTTGGTGCGGTACACCGCCTCATAGCCTGGCGGCGCCAGAAAATCTGCCTGCCCAAGTTCAGGCCACAGAGGAAACCGTTTGGCCTCACGGCGGTTGTAGTGCCGCACTTCTTGCAGGCACACCACATCGGCATCCAGCGACTCGACAGCCAAGGCGAGGTTATGAATCTCCAAGCGGCGCATGGGTCCCAGACCCTGCACCCCTTTGTGAATGTTGTAAGTGGCGACACGAACGATGTTCATGCTCTACCCCCCGACGCAGCAAAACGAGGCAACAACAGGCACGCCTCCGCGTTGGATGGTGAAAAACACAACTGGGCTGCCTCCTGGTAGGGCAACCACTGGCAGTCTACGTGCTCGCAAGGGCTGAGCGCGACAGTCATGCGGTGCGGCACTTGCAGACCAAACAGGTGCTCGGTATTGAACTGCACACCTGGCGCGTACCGATGGCGCCAGCGCGGATAGATCTCATACACATTTTCAAGCCCCCAGTCCCGCAAGTTCCCTGCGAGCCTTGCGCCGAGCCTGCAGTCGATGCCGGTTTCTTCAAACACTTCGCGCCGCGCGGCCTGTTCAAATGTTTCTTGCAGATCGTCCTTGCTGCCGGTCACTGACTGCCAGAACTCATCTGCGTCGGTGCGCTTGATCAGCAACACCTCCAGCGCCGGGGTGTAAATTACCACCAGCACCGACTGGGGAATTTTGAAGGTGAGAAGCAATTCAGGCATTGGAAATGGCTGCATCAAGGCCAACAGGCATGTCGCCGCACGCGTTTGCATGGTGACAACAAGGCACTAGGGTTGGCAGTTTGGATTGGCTTTGTGGATTCACGTACACATCATACTGAGCCATCCAATTTTTCCCAATATGCGGTGTGTCCCAAACAAAAAGGGCACCTTTGACAGCGCCCTTTTTCTATTTGATTGGCAAAACACCTCGACAAAAATCAGCCAGCCTTGGCCGCCTCAGGTGTGCGAAGGCGAATGTGCAACTCGCGCAATTGTTTCTCATCGACCGGCGATGGCGCCGCGGTCAGCAGACACTGGGCGCGCTGGGTCTGGGGGAACGCAATCACGTCTCGAATCGACTCTGCACCAGTCATCATCGTCACAATTCGGTCCAGGCCAAAGGCGAGTCCGCCGTGTGGTGGTGCGCCATATTGCAAGGCATCGAGCAAGAAACCAAACTTCAATTGCGCTTCTTCGGGTGTGATCTTGAGTGCATCGAACACTTTTTTCTGCACGTCAGCCTTGTGGATACGCACCGAGCCACCGCCCATCTCCCAGCCATTCAGCACCATGTCGTAACCCTTGGAAATGCACTTCTCCGGCGCGGTCACCATGTAATCTTCATGACCATCCTTGGGAGCGGTGAACGGGTGGTGCACCGCCATCCAGCGATCCGATTCCTCGTCATGCTCAAACATCGGGAAGTCCACCACCCATAAGGGTGCCCAGCGGTCTTCAAACAGGCCATTTTTCTTGCCAAAGGCACTGTGACCGATCTTGATGCGCAGCGCGCCAATCGCGTCGTTGACAATCTTTTCCTTGTCAGCTCCAAAAAACAGCAAGTCGCCATTCTGTGCGCCAGTGCGCTTGAGGGTCTCGGCCAGCGCCGCATCATGAAGGTTTTTCACCACCGGGCTCTGCAGACCATCGCGCCCTTTGGTGATGTCATTGACCTTGATCCAGGCCAAGCCTTTGGCACCGTAAATCTTGACGAATTCACCATAATTGTCAATTTCGCTGCGGGTGATCTCTGCGCCACCTGGGACACGAAGCGCCACCACCCGCCCGCCTTTGGTTGTGGCCGGCGCCGAAAACACCTTGAAGTCCACATCCGCCATCACGTCGGTGAGCTCGGTAAATTCGAGCTTGACGCGCAAATCAGGCTTGTCCGATCCATAAAGACGTGCGGCTTCCTGGTAGGTCATGACTGGAAATTCGCCCAGGTCCACACCCAGCGTGTTCTGGAACACGGTCTTGATCATGCCCTGGAACATGTCACGAATTTCATCTTCTTCCATGAAGGAGGTTTCAATATCGATCTGGGTGAACTCGGGCTGCCGATCGGCGCGCAGGTCTTCATCACGGAAACATTTGGTAATCTGGTAATAGCGGTCAAAGCCAGCCACCATCAACAATTGTTTGAACAACTGGGGGCTTTGCGGCAAGGCAAAAAATTGCCCGTCATGAACCCGACTGGGCACCAGGTAATCCCGCGCACCTTCAGGTGTGCTCTTGGTCAGCATGGGGGTTTCAATGTCAACAAACCCGTTGGCATCCAGAAACTTGCGAACTTCCATCGCCACGCGGTAACGCAGCATCAGGTTGTTTTGCATATAGGGGCGGCGCAAGTCAAGCACCCGGTGCGTCAGACGGGTGGTCTCACTGAGGTTTTCTTCGTCCAACTGGAACGGAGGCGTCACAGACGGGTTCAGCACCTTGAGTTCATGACAAAGTACTTCAATCTTGCCACTTTTCAAGTTGTCATTCGCAGTGCCGTCCGGTCGGGCACGCACCAGCCCTTTGACCTGGATGCAGAATTCGTTGCGAAGGCCTTCGGCCACGCCAAACATGTCGGCACGGTCCGGGTCACACACCACCTGCACGTAACCTTCGCGGTCACGCACATCGACAAAAATCACGCCACCGTGGTCACGCCGGCGGTTGACCCAACCGCACAGCGTCACCGCCTGACCGATCAGGGCTTCGGTCACCAAACCACAATAATGAGA
>CAISLL010000170.1 GCA_903886165.1 uncultured beta proteobacterium
CCTACCGGCACACTCATGCCCGGCAACCCGGCCAACGAAGCGGGCAGGGTGAAGATGTCGGCCAGGTAGTCCGCCAGCGGGTCACTGTGGCCGCCAAGTTTCCATGCCACGGTGGGCGCCACCGGGCCGGCGATCACATCACAGATCTTGAAGGCCTGCTGAAAATCGTCGGCAATCATGCGGCGGATTTTTTGCGCCTGCAGGTAATAGGCGTCGTAATACCCATGGCTCAGCACATAGGTGCCAATCATGATGCGACGTTTCACCTCATCACCAAACCCCTGGGCGCGGGTTTGCAGGTACATGTCGTTCAAGTCGGTGTATTGGTCGGCCCGGAAGCCAAACTTGACGCCATCAAAACGACTCAGGTTGCTCGATGCTTCGGCGGGCGCGATGATGTAATAAACCGGAATCGATAAATCGGTGCGTGGCAATGAAATAGGCACCAGGGTGGCGCCCAGTTTTTCGTATTCCTTCAGGGCTGCATCGACTGCGGCGCGCACGTCAGGCGCCAGGCCGTCTCCAAAAAATTCAGCAGGCACACCAATGCGCAGGCCAGCCATATCAGCGTTCAAAGACACTGAGAAATCTTCGGCAGGTGTGTTCAGCGAGGTCGAATCGCGGTCAGGGTCCGGGCCACACATGGCACTCAACAGCAGGGCACAGTCTTCTGCGGTGCGGGCCAGAGGCCCGGCCTGGTCCAGGCTGGAGGCAAACGCCACCATGCCATAACGCGACGCGCGGCCATACGTGGGCTTGATGCCGGTGACGCCGCAAAAGGACGCAGGCTGGCGAATCGAGCCACCGGTGTCCGTGCCAGTGGCCGCCGGTGTCAGGCGTGCTGCCACTGCCGCTGCACTTCCACCTGACGAACCACCGGGCGTGCAGGTGCGGTCCCATGGGTTTTTGACCGTACCATAGGCGGAGTTTTCATTGGCCGAGCCCATGGCGAATTCATCACAATTGAGCTTGCCCAACGTCACCATACCAGCCCCATGACCACTGCCCGGAACGCCTGCGCCAAGCTTGGCCACCACCGTGGCATCAAATGGCGAGAGGTAGCCCCTGAGCATCTTTGAGCCGGCAGTTGACGCGAAATCACGCGTCACAAAAATGTCCTTGTGCGCCAGCGGCACACCTTCAAGCCGGCCTGGCGTGCCGGTAGAAATCCGTGCATCAGACGCACGAGCTTGTGCCAGCGTGATGTCTTCCCGGGTGTCCAGAAACGCGCCGAGTTCGGCGTGTGCCCGGTTCCGGGACAAAAAATGCTGTGCCAACTCAACGGCCGAGACCTTGCGCTGACCCAGCAGGCCGGCAAGTTCGGCCACTGTTAGATCGTGCAGATTAGAAGAATTTTGCGTCATGTTGTGAGATAGGTTGTGGATTATTCAATCACCCGGGGCACCAGAAACAGTCCGTTTTCAAGCGCGGGGGCATTGCGCTGGTTGGCTTCGCGCTGATTGGCTTCGCTGACGATGTCGTCACGCAAGCGCAGCGCCACGTCGCCCATGGTCTCCACCGGGTGCGCCAGCGGAACGATGCCAAGGGTGTCCACGGCACGCATTTTTTCGACAATGACAAAAAAATCATTGAGTTGCGAGCGCAAACGCTCGCGCTCGTCAGGGACCAGGCCCAAACGGGCCAGGTGGGCCAGGCGGTCAATATCGGCAGCAGAAAGTGACATGGTGAAGCAATCGAAACAGGGAGTAAAACAAGGGAAAACCCCATGATTTGGGGCGTCGTGCACAGGCGATAGGGTATTATCCCGCCTTTGAGCAGCACCGCGCGCCAGCGCTGTCATTCGCCAAAATCACACCATTTTGACAACGTTACCGGGTGACATGCGGGCCGAAGCGCCCCTGTGCCCATGAGGACTTATCCATGTTTGGAACTTTCCGTCAGTACTTTTCGACTGACCTTGCCATTGACCTAGGCACCGCCAATACCCTGATCTACGTGCGCGACAAAGGGATTGTGCTGGACGAACCATCGGTAGTGGCGATTCGCCACGAAGGCGGCCCTCAAGGGAAAAAAACCATCCAGGCGGTCGGCAAGGAAGCCAAGGCGATGCTGGGCAAGGTGCCTGGCAACATCGAGGCCATTCGGCCGATGAAAGACGGCGTGATTGCTGACTTCACCGTCACCGAGCAAATGCTCAAGCAATTCATCAAGATGGTGCACCCGCGCTCCATCTTCCGCCCCAGCCCGCGCATCATCATTTGCGTGCCTTGCGGCTCCACCCAGGTTGAACGCCGTGCCATCCGCGAAAGCGCCCTGGGCGCCGGCGCCAGCGACGTGTACCTGATCGAAGAACCCATGGCCGCCGCCATCGGCGCCGGCTTGCCTGTGTCCGAGGCGCAGGGCTCCATGGTGGTTGATATCGGCGGTGGTACGACCGAAGTGGGTGTGATCTCGCTTGGCGGGATGGTCTACAAGGGCAGTGTGCGTGTCGGCGGGGACCGTTTTGACGAGGCCATCATCAACTACATCCGCCGCAATTACGGCATGCTCATTGGTGAGCCGACGGCTGAAGCCATCAAGAAGAACATTGGCTCGGCCTTTCCAGGCAGCGAAGTGCGCGAGATGGAAGTACGTGGCCGCAACTTGTCCGAGGGTGTGCCGCGCAGTTTCACCATCTCCAGCAACGAGATTCTCGAAGCCCTGACCGACCCAATCAACAACATCGTGTCCGCAGTGAAAAACGCCCTGGAGCAAACCCCGCCCGAGCTGGGCGCAGACATTGCCGACCGCGGCATGATGCTCACTGGTGGCGGTGCACTCCTGCGTGACCTCGACCGCCTGTTGGCTGAGGAGACCGGTCTGCCGGTGCTGGTGGCCGAAGACCCGCTGACCTGCGTGGTGCGCGGTTGCGGCATGGCGCTGGAACAAATGGATCGACTGGGGTCCATTTTTACCAGCGAATAAACAGGCAAAGCAGCGATGCCACTCGGTACGCTGGACAGCTCCCCTCCACCTTTTTTCAGGCAGGGCCCCTCGGCACTGTCAAAACTGGTTTTCTTTAGCACCCTGGCGGTGCTTTTGATGGTTGGTGATGCGCGCTTTCGTGTGACACAACCGCTGCGTGTGCTGGTTGCAAGTGCCATTTACCCCTTGCAATGGTTGGCCTTGCAGCCAGTCAACTGGTTTCATGGGAGCAGCCAGTATTTTGAGACCGTCAGCAGCTCGCAGCACAAGGAAGCGGTCGCACAGTATCAGCTTGGATTGCAGTCGCAACGCGCCCTGCAGGTTGAGCAGCTGACGCTGGAAAATGTTCGCTTGCGTGCCTTGCTGGACATGCGTGCCCGTATCAGCCCCCCTGCATTGGCTGCGCAGGTGTTGTATGACGCGGCCGACCCCTACGCCCGCAAAGTGATCATCGACAAAGGCGCACTGGCCGCAGTGCTGGCTGGCGCACCAGTCCTTGACGAAGCTGGCATTCTGGGTCAGGTTACTCGGGTCTATCCGCTGGTGAGTGAAGTCACCCTGGTGACAGACCGCAACCAGGTCATTCCGGTGCTGAATGTGCGCACGGGAGCGCGTGGCCTGGCGTTTGGCGAGTCAAACTCGCGCAGCGGCGCGCTGGAGTTGCGTTTCATGGATGCCAATGCAGATATGGTCGCTGGCGATTTGCTTACCACCAGCGGCGTCGATGGTGTCTACCCGCCGGGTTTGCCAGTAGCGCGTGTGCTGAGGATTGAGCGCCGTGCCGACTCTGCCTTTGCCCGCATCGTTTGCGAGCCGGTGGCCAAAATGTCCAGTAGCCTGCATGTGCTGGTGTTGCACCCACAGGACGGTCAGGTTCCGAAGCGTCCGCCAGAAACGGTCACCCCGGCAGCCGTTTCGAGGGGAGTCAAACCATGATCATGCCACGCGGTCAGCAACAATTGCTTTTGCCGGCCAGCCCGCTGTTTATCTGGAGCAGCCTGCTGGCGGCCATGACGCTCAACATGCTCATCAACATGGGCATGGTGGGGCGAGCGGTATGGGTGCCAGATGTGCTGGCACTGGTGTTGGCATTCTGGGTCATACACCAGCCCCTGCGGGTGGGTGTAGGTACGGGTTTTGTTTTGGGTCTGGCCATGGACGTGCATCAAAGCAGCCTGCTTGGGCAGCATGCCCTGGCCTATACCGTGCTTGGTTTCCTGGCGATCGGCATTCATCGACGCTTGTTGTGGTTCAGCGTGCCCTCACAGGCAGCCCAGGTGCTGCCGCTCTTCATTGCCGCGCACGCCTTGTCACTGACTGTGCGCATGCTCGCTGGCGGCGACTGGCCGGGCTGGGCCATGGTGCTGGCGCCCGCGCTTGAGGCATTGCTGTGGCCAGTGGTTAGCGTGCTGATGTTGATACCGCAAAGGCGCGCACCCGACCCCGATGCGAACCGCCCCTTGTAGGTGGCGCTGCACTTGAGTTCCCGGTGCCAATATGACGGTCATCCGCAACATCCAGCTTGAACTCTCGCGCTTTCGCCTGCGCGTGCTGGTGGCCGCTATCGTTGTGGTCATGTGCTTCGGTCTCGTGGCTGCGCGCCTGTTTTACCTGCAGGTGATGCGCCATGCCGAACTGCAGGCTCAAGCGGAAAACAACCGCACGGCGATTGTGCCCATCGTGCCCAACCGTGGTCTGATACTGGATCGGAACGGGGTGGTACTGGCAACCAATTATTCCGCCTTTACACTTGAAATCATGCCTTCCAGGGTGGGTAACTTGGAGCAAACCATTGACGAGTTGTCTCAGGTGCTGGAAATCACGCCGCGTGACCGCCGCCGGTTCAAGAAACTGCGTGAAGAAGGCAAGAGTTTCGAATCCCTGCCCCTGCGCAGCCGTCTGACCGACGAAGAAGTGGCCCGTTTTGCCGCGCAACGCTACCGATTTCCTGGGGTTGACATCAAGGCGAGGTTGTTTCGCAACTACCCGCTGGGCGAATTGGCCAGCCATGTGATTGGCTATATCGGGCGCATCAATGTGTCCGAGAAGGAAAAGCTGGAAGAGTCCGACGATGCGGCCAATTACCGCGGCACCGAATACATTGGCAAACTTGGCGTGGAGCAGAGTTTCGAGCACTACCTGCACGGCACCACGGGAGTCGACTCGATGGAGACCTCGGCTGGTGGACGCGCCACCCGGCGTCTGACAAGTCAACAGTCGATTCCAGGTCACACCGTCAAGTTGTCCATTGACATCAAGTTGCAAAAGCTCATTGAAGACATGTATGGCGAGCGCCGCGGGGCACTTGTTGCACTTGACCCAAAGACCGGCGAAGTGCTGGCCTTTGTCAGTAAACCCACATTCGACCCCAACCTGTTTGTTGAGGGCATTGACCAGGAAAGCTGGCAGGGACTGAATGGCTCGATTGACAAACCGCTGCTCAACCGCGCACTGCGCGGCACCTACCCGGCGGGTTCTACCTACAAACCCTTCATGGCGCTGGCCGCCTTGAGTACCGGCAAGCGCGCAGCCAGCACACAGATCAATGACCCTGGTTTTTTCATGTTTGGCGGGCACCGCTTTGGCAGCCCGGAGAACGAGCGCGGCGGGATCATGGACATGCACCGGTCGATCGTGGAGTCCAGCAACGCCTATTACTACTCGCTGGCCAACGAACTTGGCGTGGACGCCATCCATGACTTCATGAAGCCGCTGGGGTTTGGCCAGATCACCGGCATTGACATTTACGGTGAGGTGCGCGGTGTGCTGCCCAGCACAGACTGGAAACGCAATTATTACAAGCGCCCCGAGCATCAAAGGTGGTACGCTGGCGAGACCATCTCGCTCGGCATTGGGCAGGGTTACAACAGCTTTACCATGCTGCAACTGGCGCAGGCGACTGCCATCGTGGCCAACAACGGGATCAAGCACAAACCGCAACTGGCGATTGCGACGCAAGACACCAGCGCACAAGTCAGCACTCCCCTGGCAGCAGAACCACCTGTTGACCTCGGGCTGAAGCCAGAGCACATTGAGGTAATTCGGCGTGCCATGGTCGGCGTGACTCAAGATGGCACCTCAAGGCGTGTGTTTGCCGGTGCCCAGTACCTCAGTGCCGGCAAGACCGGCACCGCTCAGGCCGTGTCACTGGGAAAAAACGAAAAGTACAACGCAGCGCGTATGGAAGAACGTCAGCGTGACCACTCGCTCTACGTTGCCTTTGCGCCGGCCGACGACCCAAAGATTGCGCTCGCCGTGATTGTCGAAAACGCGGGCTTTGGCTCGACCTCAGCCGCACCCATCGCCCGGCGTGCCTTTGACTATCTGTTGCTGGGTCAATACCCCAGCGACGAAGACATGGACCTGGTGCGCAAGGGGCAAGCCAGTGCCCCTGTTGGCAAACCGCGTTTGGCCGCCGATGTGCCCTGGCCGCGTGGCGCGACGGCAACCGCAGCGATGGCGGGTGCGTCTGCCGCATCAGCGCCCAAGCCAGCTGCATCGTTACCAGCCGTCACCGGGACCGCACGGTAACCTGACAACTGTCAATCAAGCAACCCGAGTCAACGGACAAACGCGTCAAAACCGGTTTTCAGTATCAGCGCCGATACAACCAGCAGAAACACCACGCGCACAAAGCCTGTGCCATGCCTGAGAGCCAGACGTGTGCCAGCCAGGCTGCCCAGCACATTCGCAATCGCCATGGCCAGCACCAAATGCCACCATATATGGCCTTTGTAGATGAACAAAGCCAGGGCTGACACATTGGTGGCTGTGTTGATCAGCTTGGCTGCCGCAGAGGCACTCAAAAAGTCATAACCCAACAAACGCACAAAAAGGAACACCAGAAAGCTGCCCGTGCCCGGCCCAAAAAATCCGTCATAAAACCCGATCACGCCGCCAATGCCAATGGCCACAAGCCGCTCATGCCCGCCTGCAAAACGTGGTTTGTGCATGCGGCCAAACTCTTTCTTGGCCAGGGTGTAAAGCAGAACCACCAACAACACAAAAGGCAGCAACTTGCGAAAAAATTCAGGTGAAACCACCGTCACCAGCCAGGCCCCGGCAAACGAGGCCAGCAGGCCGGCACCAGCGGCTGGCAGCAGCGCAGACCAGCGCATCTGCACCTTGCGGCTGTACTGCCATGTGGCAAAACCGGTGCCCCAGACCGAGGCGCCCTTGTTGGTGCCAAACAGCGTGGCCGGATGCGCGTTGGGAAAGGTGGCGAACAGGGCAGGCACCAGGATCAGCCCGCCACCGCCCACGATGGAGTCCACAAATCCGGCAAACAGGGAGGCGACAGAAACAATCAACAATTCCATGACAACATTGTCGCATTCAGACAGTCAATCAATAGCTATTTAAACAGTAGCATTAAGCTGTTTATTAACAAAGACTATGGCCGTATAATGCACTTAAGACATGCGCAGCGCGCCTTTGCATGCTACACATCGTTGCCATTGCCCCTGCGGCAGTGGCGTGTTGTCACAGTTTCTACAATACTTGTCATGAAAACCCTTCACTACACCCGCGGGCAGGCGTTGCCCGAAATTCTGCAGCACCGCATCATGGTGCTTGACGGTGCCATGGGTACCATGATCCAGCGTTTCAAGCTTGATGAAACCCAGTACCGGGGCGGGCGCTTCAAGGATTTCCAAAAGGACGTGAAAGGCAACAACGAGTTGCTGAGCCTGACGCGCCCGGATGTCATCAGTGACATCCATGAGCGCTACCTGGCGGCAGGCGCCGACATGATCGAAACCAACACCTTTGGCGCCACCAGCGTGGCCCAGGCCGACTACGACATGGCCGATCTGGCGGTCGAGATGAACCTGGTTTCGGCCAGACTGGCGCGCTCGGCCTGCGACAAGTTCGCCACCCCTGACAGGCCAAGGTTTGTATTGGGAGCACTGGGGCCAACGCCCAAAACTGCCAGCATCAGCCCCGACGTGAACGACCCCGGCGCGCGCAACATCAGTTTTGAGCAATTGCGTGCTGCCTATTACGACCAGGTGCAGGGGCTGGTGCAGGGGGGGGCCGATGCGCTGCTGGTGGA
>CAISLL010000171.1 GCA_903886165.1 uncultured beta proteobacterium
CAGCCACGCCTTGACGTTGTCCTGAATCGCGTTCAGGCGTTGCAACAGGCGCACGGAGGGGACGGCCAACCAGCCACTCGTGTTGTTTTCCAGGGACGCCCGCAGTTCCACCTTGCCCCGTTTGAGGCGGCTGGTCAGGCGTTCGCGCAGCAGGGGTTCACAGGCTCTGAGTTCGTCCTGCAGCTTGAAGGACAGGTCAAGAAAACGGCTGTTGACCGAGCGGATTTCAATTCCGATGCGGGTTTGCGGCCCCGCTTTTGGCTCCCCGTCCGGGGTCATGTTGGTGCTGTTATGCTGGACGCTGGCGAAGCCAGTCATGCTGTAAACTGACATTTGAGTACTTGTTTGATGAAATGAATTCAAGAATAACCCGGTTCTGACCGCGCGGGCAGTCGTCCAATTTATAAATATGTCCAACCCCAAACCATCCCCCCTTCCCCCGGATACGATGATTGGCGGCTACCGGGTGGTTCGCAGGGTGGCAGCCGGCGGCTTTGGTGTGGTGTATCTCGCTGTCGGGGCGGACGGCCAGCAAGTGGCCATCAAAGAGTATTTGCCGGCGTCTCTGGTGTCCCGCCCGCCAGGCGCGGTGCTGCCGCAGGTGGCCCCTGACAAGTTGTCGCTGTACCGCCTGGGTCTGAAAAGTTTCTTTGAGGAAGGGCGCTCGCTGGCGCAAATCTCTCATCCCGCCGTGGTCAGTGTGATGAATTTCTTTCGTGAGAATGAAACTGTCTACATGGTCATGAATTACCTGGAAGGTGCCAGCCTGCAGGAATATATCGTGACGGCGCGCGACCTCAAGCAAGCCAAGGTTTTTCGCGAGTCCACCATCCGGTCACTGTTTGACGAAATCTTGCGCGGGCTGCGCATCGTGCACCAGCACAAGATGCTGCACCTGGATATCAAGCCGGCCAATATTTTCATTTCCGACGACGACAAGGCGGTGCTGATCGACTTCGGTGCGGCGCGTGAGGTGCTCAGCAAGGAAGGCAACTTTATCCGCCCGATGTACACGCCTGGCTTTGCCGCGCCCGAGATGTACCGGCGTGACAGCACGATGGGACCCTGGACAGACATTTATGCCATCGGGGCGTGCATGTATGCCTGCATGCTGGGTTTTCCGCCGAGCGAAGCGCCGCAGCGCAACACCAATGACCGCCTGGTGGCAATCTTCAAGCGCCTGCAGGGGGTGTACTCCGACAATTTGATGGAAGTGGTGCAATGGTGCATGGCGCTGGACCCGCTGGCGCGACCGCAGTCAGTGTTTGCCCTGCAGAAACAATTGAACAAGGGTGGCGAGCGTCGCTACACCAAGCTGACCGTTGGCGACAAAATGCGCATGCAAATTGATTCCGTGGTCACGGGCACCCAAAGGGCCGTGGTCAAAGCCACCAATCTTGGAACCAACCTGGGAACCAAGCTTAAATGAAATTCTCGGTTTTTCAGATCAGTCGCAAGGGTGGCAGAGAAAAAAACGAAGACCGCATGGGTTATTGCTACACCAGTGAATCTGCGGTGTTTTTGCTGGCCGACGGCATGGGCGGACACCCCGAAGGCGAGGTTGCCGCGCAACTGGCGCTGCAAGCCATATCCTCACTGTTTCAACAAGAGGCGCGTCCGCGTCTGGCGGATGTGCCAGCGTTTCTGTCGGAGGCACTGCTGAGTGCACACAGGAAAATCCTGCGCTATGCGATGGACAGTGCCGCGCTTGACACCCCGCGCACCACCATCGTGGTGGCGGTGCTTCAGGATGGGAAGCTTAGCTGGACCCATTGCGGCGACTCGCGCATGTACCTGGTGCGTGAGTCGGGTCTGGTCACACGCACCAAAGACCATTCGCTGATTGAGCAGAGCCTGCATCGCCCGGATGGCAATGGCGCAAAACCCTTGCACAGTCGCAATGCCCTGTTTTCCTGCCTGGGTTCGCCGACGAAGCCGATTTTTAGTCTGGCAGGGCCTCTGCCGTTGCGGCACGACGACCGCGTCATGCTGTGCTCGGACGGCTTGTGGACCAGCGTGTCGGAAGATGAAATCGTTTATGAGCTGTCACAAAAGCCGGTTGAAACGGCGGTGCCTGACCTGGTTGAAAAAGCCCTTCGAAAGGGCGGCGAAACCTCTGACAACGTCACCTGTATTGCGTTCGAGTGGGTGCCGCCAGACGCTGCACGTGGCCATGCGGGCGTGTCGACAGACGATATCAGCGAAACCGTCTTCGCCTCAACCATTCAGGTCGGCTGGCTCGACACACATGTGGAAGGACAGGACGAGATGGACGATGCCGAAATCGAGCGCTCGGTGGCCGAAATTAACGAAGCTATCCGTCGCTCGCTTGCAAAAAAATAACCTCAACAGCCCTTTTCCGGAGCTTCCTCATGACGGAATTTCTCAGAGCCCATGGCCGGGCCGCCAATGCCCTGCGCGCTGTGCGCATCAGCCGCAACTACACCGTGCACGCCGAAGGCTCTGTGCTGATCGAGTTTGGCGCCACCCGTGTGCTGTGCAATGCCTCGGTGCTCGACAAGGTGCCGCCGCACCAAAAGGGCAGCGGCCAGGGCTGGGTCACAGCCGAATACGGCATGCTGCCGCGCGCCACGCACAGTCGAAGCGACCGCGAGGCCGCGCGTGGCAAACAAAGCGGGCGCACGCAGGAAATCCAGCGCCTGATCGGGCGCGCCCTGCGTTCGGTGTTTGATTTGTCGTTGCTGGGTGAACGCACCCTGCACCTTGACTGCGACGTGATTCAGGCTGACGGCGGCACCCGCACTGCCGCCATCACTGGCGCCTTTGTGGCGGCACAGGATGCGGTGAATGGCTTGCTGGCGCAAGGCAAGTTGGCGGCGTCGCCCATTCGGGAAGCGGTAGCGGCGATCTCTGTGGGCATCGTGCAGGGCACCCCTTTGCTGGACTTGGAGTACCTGGAGGACTCAGCCTGCGACACCGACATGAACGTGGTCATGACCGCCTGCGGCCACTATGTGGAAGTGCAGGGCACCGCTGAAGGCGCAGCGTTCACCCGCACTGAGATGGACGCGCTGCTGGCGCTGGCCGACAAAGGTATTCGTGAACTGCTTCAATTGCAGCAAGATGCACTATCAGCTGCATAGCTACTCACGCATATTCCATAAGTGCTAGAGGCTCATTACTTATGAAAATTGTGTTGGCTTCCAACAACCCGGGCAAGCTGGCCGAGTTACACGCCATGTTTGCGCCGCTGGGGTTCGAGCTGGTCACGCAGGGCAGCCTGGGTATTCCTGAAGCGCCAGAGCCGTTTTTCACCTTTATCGAGAACGCGCTGGCCAAGGCGCGCCATGCGGCGCAGCACAGTGGCCTGCCTGCCGTGGCGGACGATGCCGGCCTGTGTGTGGAAGCCTTTGGCGGATTGCCGGGGGTGCAAACCGCGTTCTATGCCACCCAATTTGGTTACCCCAAGAGTGACGACAACAACGTGCGCGCCTTGCTGGAGCAAATGCAGGCGGTAAAGAACCGACGCGCGGCGATGGTCAGCACGCTGGTGGCGGTGCGATCAAACATGGATCCGGAGCCGCTGGTGGCGGTGGGCCGGGTGGTCGGTGAAATTGCCCGCGAACCGATCGGCAGTAACGGTTTTGGATTTGATCCGGTCATGTTCATCCCCGAGTTCGGCAAAACCTTTGCGCAGCTGCCGGTTGAGGTCAAAAACGCCAACAGCCACCGGGGACGCGCCGCCAAAGCCATGGTGGCGCTGATGCGCGAGCGCTGGCTGTGAACCCGCAGCCCATGATTCCGATTCACCCTGAGTTGGAAACACAGGCGGTGGTGCTGCGCGACATCCAGCACTACATGCGCGCGGGCACCTTGCAACTGCAGACGCTGCCGCCCCTGTCACTTTATGTGCACCTGCCCTGGTGTCTGAAAAAATGCCCTTATTGCGATTTCAATTCGCATGAAATGCGTGCCGCAGAATTGCCGGAGCAGGCCTACATCAACGCCTTGATGGCCGACCTGGAGGCGGCGTTGCCGCTGATTTGGGGCCGCAGCGTGCAAACCGTGTTCATTGGCGGGGGCACACCCAGCCTGTTTTCACCGCAAGCCATTGACCAGCTGCTGGCCGGCATTCGGGCCCGTGTGCGGCTGGTGCCTAACGCTGAAATCACCCTGGAAGCGAATCCAGGCACCTTTGAGAAGGATCGCTTCAAGGCCTTTCGCAGCGCCGGAGTCACACGCCTGTCGGTCGGGGTGCAGAGCTTTGATGAGGACTTTCTGAAAACTCTGGGTCGTGTACACAATCGCGTGCAAGCCCTTGATGCGCTTTCGGAAGCTGCTGCTGTTTTTGATAGCTTCAACCTGGATTTGATGTACGCTCTGCCGGGGCAGACGCTGGACATGCTGCGTGCTGACGTGGACACCGCTTTGCGTCTGGCGCCCAAACACTTGTCGATCTATCACCTGACCATCGAGCCCAACACCTTTTTTTCCAAGTACCCGCCGCCATCGGTCGATGACGATCTGGCCGCTGACATGCTGGACCTGATCACCGACATGACGGGGGCAGCAGGCCTGGCGCGTTACGAAGTGTCAGCTTACGCCAGACCTGGCCACGCCTGCAGCCACAACCTGAACTACTGGGAGTTTGGCGATTACCTGGGCATTGGTGCGGGAGCCCACAGCAAGCTCAGTTTTGCCCACCGGGTGGTGCGCCAGGTGCGTCTGCGGGACCCGGCGCGCTACATGGCACAGGCCTTGGCTGGCCAATGCGTGGCGCAGGACAACGAGGTCAAGCGCCTTGAGCTGCCGTTTGAGTTCATGCTCAATGCGCTGCGACTGGCCGAGGGCTTTGAGTTGAGTCTGTTTACCGAGCGCACCGGCATGCCGCTGTCAGCCGTGCAGGAGGCGCTGGCAAGAGGTCAGGCGCAGGGTTTGCTGGTGCGTGAGGCTGACCATATCAAACCCAGCGTGCGCGGTTTTGATTTTTTGAACGATCTGCAGTCCTTGTTTTTGCCCACCACGCGCCCAGGCGCCAGCCAGGGCTGATTGGCACCCTCCAGGGCCGCGCAGACCTTGGGTCATTCCATTTCTAAATCATCCGTGTCGTTGTTGCTTCGCCTTGTCGTGCGTCTGCACTGCCTGCAGCTTCGCGCCTAGACACAAATGATTTGGAAACGGAATCAGGTGGTCTGATTTGCCTTTGGACCCCAGCCGACGCTATAGTGAAACGGCGCGACTGGTTGAGGGCGCGTGAAGGAGAACCCCATGTTCATGGTCTATGGCACGTCAGGACAGTTGTTCAAGGGCAGCATGGAGCAGTTGCGCCAGATTGGCGGGGTTGGGGCCCTGGCGCGCTCGCGTCGTATCCTGCCGGTGGCGCATGACGGGCGCGATGTGACCGAGGAGTCGCCAGCGGCCTATGCCGGGCTGGCCCGGCGCAAGCCGGTCGAAGAAGACCCGCCCCGCAGCGCACCTTTAGCCGCCTACGCGGCCACCCAGCAAGGGCAGCCGCATCGCCATCCCCTGTCGAGTGTGTCCGATGTCATGAGCCACGGCGCCGTGACCCTGCCCGACAGCGCCAGCGTGCTGCAGGCATGGCATCTGCTTGCTGAAAGGGAGGTCGGGCAGGCCCCGGTGGTCGATCCAGGCGGCCAGTTGGTTGGGCTGCTGACCCGCGCTGATCTGCTCAAGCCCGAGCGCCTGCCCAATCCTGAAAGTCACGCGCAGGCGTGGCAGGCATTGCTGTTGCAGAGTGTCAAGGACATCATGTGGTCGCCGGTGCC
>CAISLL010000172.1 GCA_903886165.1 uncultured beta proteobacterium
CCAAAGTTGGCGCGGAAGTTGCCACCACCATCCATCACATGTTTGGAGGTGTCATACAGGTTGGGCGAGCCCGGGTGCTTGAGTTCGGGTGTGCCATAACAAGGCCACGGCAAACCAAAGTAATCGCCAGTGAAGTCGTAGCCGGTTTCCTTGTCCTTGCCGCCCTTGGCTTTGAGGGTTTTCACGTCAAACAGGTGCATGTTGCGCATGTGCGCTTTGAGGCGCTCCGGGCTCTGTCCGGTATAGCCAATGGTCCAGGTCGCCTTGTTGATTTCACGCAATATGTCTTCAGGCACGGGCTCGTCCATGCCGTTGACCTTCTGCATCTTGAAGTTCACTGACAGTTCCTTGCCAAAGCCCAGCTTGTCGGCAAATTGCTGCATGATCATGTGGTCCGAGCGGCTTTCCCACAAAGGCTCGATCACTTTTTCACGCCACTGGATGGAGCGGTTGGAGGCAGTGCATGACCCGCTGGTCTCAAACTGCGTGGCCGCGGGCAACAGGTACACGGCGCGGTTCGGGTTCAGGTCTTCCGGCTTGCCCGGCATGGCGGCCATGGCTGCGGTGGCCGATGGATAAGGATCCACCACCACCAGCAAATCAAGTTTGTCCATGGCACGTTTCATCTCGAGACCACGGGTTTGTGAGTTGGGCGCATGGCCCCAGTAAAAGACACCGCGCAGGTTGCTGTCCTGGTCAATCAACTCGTTTTTCTCAAGCACGCCGTCAATCCAGCGCGACACCGTAATGCCGGACTTGGTCATCATGGCAGGTGAGGCGAACTGCTTCTTGATCCACTCGTAATCCACACCCCACACCTTGGCAAAGTGTTTCCAGGAGCCTTCGGCAATGCCGTAATAACCGGGCAGCGAATCGGGATTGGGGCCGACATCGGTAGCGCCTTGCACGTTGTCGTGTCCGCGAAAAATGTTGGTGCCACCGCCACTCTTGCCCACATTGCCCAAGGCCAGTTGCAGAATGCATGACGCACGCACCATGGCATTGCCAATGGTGTGCTGGGTCTGGCCCATGCACCACACCAGCGTGCTGGGGCGGTTTTCAGCCATCATCTTGGCCACGCGCAGCACTTGCTCTTCCTTGACGCCACACACATCTTCCACCTTGTCCGGGGTCCACTGTGCCATGACTTCGGCCTTGACTTTGTCCATGCCATAGACGCGGTCATTGATGTACTGCTTGTCTTCCCAGCCGTTGTTGAACACGTGGTACAGCACACCAAACAGAAACGCGATGTCAGATCCGGAGCGGATGCGCACGTATTCATCTGCCTTGGCAGCCGTGCGGGTGAAGCGTGGGTCCACCACGATCATCTTGCAGCCATTTTCCTTGGCGTGCAGCATGTGCAGCAAGCTGACTGGATGGGCCTCGGCAGCGTTGGAGCCGATGTACAACGCGCACTTGGCGTTCTGCATGTCGTTGTACGAGTTGGTCATGGCACCATAACCCCAGGTGTTGGCCACACCGGCCACCGTGGTGCTGTGGCAAATGCGCGCCTGGTGGTCACAATTGTTGGAACCCCAGAAGCTGACGAACTTGCGCAGCAAATACGCCTGCTCGTTGTTGTGCTTGCTTGATCCCACAAAGTAGACGCTGTCCGGGCCGCTGGCTTTTTTCAGCTCCTGCATCTTCGCGGTGATCTCGTTCAGCGCGGTGTCCCAGCTGATACGCTGGTAACTGCCGTTCACCAGCTTCATCGGGTAGCGCAGACGGAATTCGCCGTGACCGTGCTCACGCAAAGCCGCACCTTTGGCGCAATGGGCGCCCAGGTTGATGGGCGAGTCAAACACCGGTTCCTGGCGCACCCAGACGCCGTTCTCAACCACCGCATCCACTGCGCAACCTACCGAGCAGTGGGTGCAGATGGTGCGCTTGACCTCAATCTTGCCCTCGCCAACAGCCACGTTGCCAGTGGCCGCCTCGGACTTTTTGACCAGTGTCAGTTGCGACGCCGCCAGCCCCGCACCCACTCCCAAACCGGAGCGGCGCAAGAAGGCGCGTCGATCCATGGTCGGCAGGGCCTGGCTCAGGCCACGGTGCAGGCTGTGGACGAAAGGCGCACGAACCGTGCCGCCTGATGCACCGGATTTCTTGGTTAACAACATGTGAGTCTCCGAAAAACAATGGGGGGTGAACGATCAGACCAGAGCCGTCTTGTAGTAATGCTTGACATGCTCGCTGAGTGAGTAGCCCCCACCTTTTTCAGGCTTGACCTTAACCGCAGGTGCAGTCGTGTCAGTCACTGCTTTCATGGAAGGCATGACAGTGACAACCGCTGCAAGCGCTCCGGCAGTGCCGGCAACTGCAAACAGGGTGCGACGCGACAATTTGGACGGGGATAAAGGCATGAAAAGTCTCCTCAACTGGAATGCTTATGAACCGGGCGACATATCTTTGACCCGGGCGAATCTAACAATTCGCAACCAGCAAGGCAAGTGTGAAAACCCCTAGTCAGCCGCATCGGGCCGTGCCGGTGCAAGATGGTTCCTGCCGCAGCCCAAACATGACATCCACAGCGCGTTTGCAAAAAGCAGAATTCATGCCACATATCAGGCAAAACAAGCCAGCCTCACTTTGCCACTGGCAACCCTTTAATCGACACACAACACACAAGAATACGCGCCAGACTGTCAGCTGATCTGCGACAACTTGTCGCAACCGCTGCGCCGAAAAACCATCGCAACGGTGTGACCCTGTCAGGCCATTTGCCCAATTTGATCTGAATAATTTTTTTTACCCGACTGTTTTAGTCGGGTCTATCTATAGAATTTCAGTCGCCCATGCACGACACAACCCACCCCTCCAGCCCTCCCGCTGTCCCCGCCAAACCGCTGGAAGGTTGGCCAGACTGGTCTATTTTGATCGTGGACGACGAACCCGGGATGCGCAATTTCCTGGTCAAGACCCTGGCGCCGCGCTGTCACTCTGTGATGTCCGCACACAGCGCTGAAGAGGGTGCGCAGATCCTGCAGCAGCAGCATGTGGACCTGATCGTGCTGGACATTTCCCTGCCCGGACAAAGCGGGGTCGCCTGGCTGAAAACCCTGCGTGAACAGGGTTACCGTGGCAGCGTCATCCTGATCACGGCATTTGCCGACCTTGAAACCGCGATTGAAGCCCTGCGTGCGGGTGCCTCGGACTTCATCCTGAAGCCTTTTCGGGTGCCACAAATTCTCAACGCCATCAAACATTGTTTTGAGTGTGCCCGTCTGGTTCGCGAAAACTTTGTGCTCAGGCACACCCTGTCACGGCAGACCGACGCCAACCATGGTCTGATTGGCAGTTCGGTTTTCACCCGGAACCTGCGGGAAACGTTGCCGCGTGTGGCACAAGTCGACAGCACCGTGCTGCTGCAAGGCGAATCTGGCACTGGCAAGGAGCTGGTGGCGCGCGCCCTGCACCATTCGAGCCCCAGAAGCCACGGCCCGTTTGTCCCGGTGAACTGCGCCAGCACCTCCGCCGAACTCATGGAGGGCACCTTGTTTGGTTACGCCAAGGGCGCGGTCAAAGGGGCCGGCAGTGCGCGTGACGGACTGTTTTATTACGCCCAGGGTGGCACACTTTTTCTCGATGAGGTGGGTGAACTGGCACCGCCCCTGCAGGCTGCCCTGTTGCGGGCACTGGAAGATCTGCAAATACGGCCGGTCGGCAGCAGCCATCTGATTCCTGTGAACGTGCGCATCATGGCCGCCAGCAACCGTGACTTGAAAGACGAGGTGAACGCGGGCCGCTTTCGCAAGGACTTGTATTACCGGCTACAAGTTGTGGACATCATGCTGGCACCGCTACGTCAGCGCAAGGAAGACATTCCTGACCTGGTGGCCCATTTCATGGCCCAACTGGCACCCCGCATGGGTGTGTCAGCGTTGCAGATCAGCCCCGGGCAAATGGACTATCTGAGGCGGTACGACTGGCCCGGCAATGCCCGCGAGCTGCGCAACCTGATTGAGCGCTCTCTGATTCTGGGTGAACTGAACGTGTCCGCACTGTATGACGCGGCACCACGCAACGCCCCCCAAACCACCGACTTGCAGGTCCTGGAAAAGCGGCATATTCAATCGGTACTGGACAACGTGCAAGGTGACAAAACCAGGGCTGCTGAACTGCTTGGCATTTCCCGGCGCACCCTGGAGCGTCGCTGCGCCGACTGGGCCAACACATGACAGCAGCCCGGCTGCGTTGGCGCTGGCAACATTTGTCAGTGCGCCACAAGCTGATGATCCTGTCGTTGTTGCCGCTGGTGGTGATTTTGCCCCTGTTGGTGGCAACGCTGGTCATCTGGGGCAGTTCAGCGTATGACCGCCTGCTGATCACCAAAGTGCGCAGCGACCTTGCGGTGGCTCGTGGATACTTTGGCCAGGTGCAGGCCGAAGTGGGCACCGGCACTCAGACTGTGGCCAGCTCACACAGCCTGTATGTCGCCTTGACCGCGCAAGACATCGCCGCCATGAAACACGAGCTGACACTGGCCCGGCAGCGCCTGGGGTTTGACTTTTTCAACCTGTACGACGCAAAGGGACAATTGCTCACCGCCAGCTGGCAGGACACACACCTGACACATGCAGACCTGTCAGCCCTGGCAGCAACGACCCCAATGCAGACCAGAACTTCGGCACAACTGCTGAAGCTTGACAAGGCCGAGCTGCTGGCACTGGCGCCACATCTGGCCGAGCGCTTGAACATCCCCCTGATACCGACCCAGAGTGCTACCCCAAACTCACGCAAACACGAGGACCGGGCACTCGTCATGCTGGCAAGCTTGCCAGTGCCCGATGCACAAGGCAAGCCAATGGCCTGGCTGCGTGCGGGGGTGTTGCTGAACCAGAACCTGCCGCTCATCGACCACATCAACCAGATTGTTTACCCCCCTGGTTCCCTGCCCCTGGGCAGTGTCGGCACCGCCACCCTGTTTCTGGACGACGTCCGCATCACCACCAATGTGCGGCTGTTCCAGAACCAGCGCGCCATCGGCACCCGGGTGTCACAAGCCGTGCGGGACGCCGTGCTGGTGCGTGGCGAAACCTGGCTGGACCGTGCCTTTGTGGTAAACGACTGGTATGTGTCAGCTTACGAACCCTTGCTCAATGACCAGTCCGAACTCATCGGCATGCTGTATGTGGGTTACCTTGAAACCCCATTCCGCCAGGTCAAGCATGGCTTGTTGGCCATCGTGATCGGGATATTCGGGGTAGCGATGGCGGCAGCGGCATGGTTTTCACTGCGCTGGGCGCGCAGCATATTTCAGCCCGTCGAACTCATGAACCGTACCATGCGTCAGGTCGAAGACGGTCACAGCACCGCCCGGGTCGGGCTGCTTGCACAGCAAGATGAGTTGGGCGCGCTGGCCGCCCACCTTGACCA
>CAISLL010000173.1 GCA_903886165.1 uncultured beta proteobacterium
CCAGCCGTGATCCTGCTGCAGCGTATGCACTGCCTGCACCAGCTCGGTGTTGTCGCTGAGCAATAGGCTGGGAAACACGTTTCGTTCTTCTTCGGCATGGTGCGAGCGGGCCGTTTCTGAAAAGAATGCCTCAATGGTTTTCGCCTTCTGACGGCAGTGCACCGAACTGCTATTGACATCCAGCCGCTCCAACAACTCGGCCAGTTCAGCCAGATGTTCGTGAATGTGCCGGTGACAGGCATCCAATGCCTTGAATGGGTCGGCCTTCATTTCTTGCGCTCCTTGGTGATATGCCTTGATTTTTGGCGGGCGTTCAGTTTTCAAGTTTAAGATAGATCAAAAATCCGCTTTTTGAGAGTCTCCCATTTTTTGACTTAAATCAGTAAATCCGGAGATTTCAGGGAAACACCCATATTCAAGCACAAGACAAACGCGTAGGATGCCCTGCACCCGCGGCAGTGCCGCACATTCACAGCGGCAAGAGGAGACCCACTTTGCAAGCCACCAACACTTCGAACCCGGCCTATTTTCACAAGGTCGTGGACTGTCAATGGGCCTGCCCGGCCCACACCCCGGTGCCGGAATACATCCGCCTGATTGGTCAGGGTCGCTATAGCGACGCCTACATGATCAACTGGGTGTCCAACGTGTTCCCGGGCATTTTAGGCCGCACCTGCGACCGCCCCTGCGAGCCCGCCTGCAGGCGTGGCCGCGTGGAGGAAAACAACAGCAAGAAACCCGAACCGGTGGCGATTTGCCGTCTGAAACGCGTGGCCGCTGACTTCAAGGACGATGTGCGCGCACGCATGCCGACCATTTCGCCAAGCAACGGCAAACGCATTGCCTGTGTCGGCGCCGGGCCGTCGTCCCTGACGGTGGCACGTGACCTGGCACCACTGGGCTACGAGGTCACCGTGTTTGACAGCGAAGCCAAGGCAGGCGGTTTTATCCGCTCACAAATCCCGCGTTTTCGCCTGCCGGAATCGGTGGTGGACGAGGAAACGGGTTACATCCTGAACCTGGGCGTGCAGTTCAACAGTGGCCAGCGCATTGAATCCATGCAAGCCCTGCTGGGACAAGGTTATGACGCCGTGTTTGTCGGGTGTGGTGCGCCGCGTGGGCGGGATCTGGAAGTGCCCGGGCGCAAGGAGGCCGCGGCCAACATCCACATCGGCATTGACTGGCTCGCCTCGGTGTCGTTTGGGCACATCACCAAGGTGGGGGCGCGCGTGATTGTGCTGGGTGGCGGCAACACCGCCATGGACTGCTGCCGTTCGGCGCGGCGCATGGGCGGCAAAGAGGTCAAGGTGATCGTGCGCAGCGGCTTCGAGGAAATGAAGGCCTCGCCCTGGGAAAAGGAAGACGCGCAGCATGAAGGCATTCCGATCCTGAACTTCCATGTGCCCAAAACCTTTGAGCATATCAACGGCAAACTCACCGGCATGACGTTTGAAATTGTGCGGGCTGAGTATGACGCCAAGGGTCGGCGCAGCCTGGTGCCCACCGGCGAGCCAGATGTGCTGGTGCCCTGTGACGAGGTGCTGGTGGCCGTGGGCCAGGAAAACGCCTTTCCCTGGATTGAGCGTGAATGCGGCATTGAATTTGACAAATGGGGCTTGCCGGTGCTGGGTGAGGGCACCTTCCAGTCCACCCTGCCCAAGGTCTTTTTTGGGGGTGATGCGGCTTATGGCCCGAAAAACATCATCACCGCCGTGGCGCAGGGGCATGAGGCGGCGGTGTCGATCGACCGACTGCTCAACGGTGAGGCCGTGACGCGCCGCCCGGCACCCATGACCAATCTGATGTCTCAAAAAATGGGCATCCATGAGTGGAGCTACCACAACGATGTGTCGAACGATGTGCGCTTCAAGGTGCCATGGGCCGCCGCCGAAACGGCGCTGGCCAGCATCAAGATCGAGGTGGAACTGGGTTTTGATGCCGCCACCGCCTTCAAGGAAGCCAGCCGCTGCCTGAACTGCGACGTGCAGACCGTGTTCAATCGCAACACCTGCATTGAGTGCGACGCCTGCGTCGACATCTGCCCGATGGACTGCATCACCTTCACCACCAACGGCGAAGAGGCTGACTTGAGAGGCCGCCTGAAAGCCCCGGCCACCCACACCGACCAGGCCCTGTATGTGTCGGCCGAGCTCAAGACCAACCGTGTCATGGTGAAGGACGAGGACGTGTGCCTGCACTGCGGCCTGTGCGCCGAGCGCTGCCCCACAGGCGCCTGGGACATGCAGAAATTTTTGCTCAACACCACACAGGCCGGGCCACGCTGCCGCGACGCAAAACCCGCAGCCCCCCAACCCATTGCCCCGCTGGAGGCCGCATGAAGCGCATAGAAGCAGTCAACGATTTCGTCATCAAGGTCGCCAACGTCAACGGCTCGGGCTCTGCCTCGGCCAATGAATTGTTCGCCAAGGCGGTGATGCGCATGGGCGTGCCGGTTAGCCCACGCAACATTTTCCCCAGCAACATCCAGGGTATGCCCACCTGGTATGAAG
>CAISLL010000174.1 GCA_903886165.1 uncultured beta proteobacterium
CCTGGTCCGTGGCGCACTGGAACACCGAGGCCGCCGTGGGGTTGAAGACAATGATGCGGTGGTCTTTGTCCACGCACAAAATAGCATCGAGTGATGAATTGATGATAGCCGCCAGCCGCGTCTTGCTTTGCACAAGCTGCGCATTGCCCTCCTGCAGTGCCTTCGTGCTGAGTTCCAGCGCATGGCGCTGCGCCAGCAAGGGGCCCTGGTCAATGATGGCGCATATAAACCTGGGCTGGTCACTTTCCGGGTCGTCAATGCGGGCGATGTGCAGATCGCCAGTGAATACACCATTGGATCCACCCGCAAACTCCAGTTCATCCAGCTCATAGGAGCCTTGTTCCCTGGCCAGCAAAAAACCCAGCCGCACTCGGTCAAGACCGTCCTGGCTGACCAAGGGGTGCAAAAAAATCAGGGGGGGGTCACTCTCAAGCGGGCGAAACAAGTCCAGGGCCCGGCCATTGGTTTCCAGCACCTGGCCGGTTTCCTCGACCACCATCAAGGCCAGTGGCACGCTGGAAAAAAGCGTGACAAAGCGCTCGGAAGCCCCTTCGGCTGCAGCCTGGCTAAAGCGCAAGGCCTTGTTCTGAATCTCGAGCTCGGCATGGTACTGGCGCAGGTTTTCAACCAGGCGGTCTTTTGAAAGCTGGTCAGATTGGGCAAGCGGCCGCCGCCCCGGCCCACCCAGGCGCTTGCGCAATACCTGGCGTGGCTTCTTGCGGCGATCAGGAAAGGGTCTGGTCATGCGGGTTTGGCCGCAGGTACCAGGTGTGTTTCGGCCCTGGCCGAGGGCATGGCTTTAACGTGCAGCGTTTTTCAGTTTGCCCCTCACTGGCACCACGGTGGTGATGGTGGGGCGCACTGCATCTGCGGACACCGGCTTGGGCGGACTGGTGTCTTTTTTGGGCTTCTTGACCATTTTGTCTTTGTTTTGTTGACCTTTTGCCATGCTAGTTCTCCTGGGTTAATAGGGCGCATCGACATGATGCGCAGCGTATTGATTATCGGCGTGTCACGGATGTGCCTGGATCGAAGTCAGCCATTCTCAATGGGCTGCGCGCTGCAATGAAGTTGAGCAAGACATCGGCGTCGACAAAACCAGTATTCACAAAGCTGGGGTGCCCGGTGAGCTTGGGGTAGCCGTCTCCGCCAGCAGCCTGAAAGTTATTGACGGCCAACCGGTAAGTCTTGGCCAAGTCCAGCGGTTTGCCGTTCAGGCGTGCATTTGCAACTGCGCCGCCCACCAATTCAAGCTCAACACCGGCAAACTGCGGGAATCCGCCTGAACCTGCTGTCATTTTGGCCGCTGCGTCGAGATATTGCATCAATTCGCTGCCCGTCAAATCTGCGGTACAAACCGTGTTGCCAAAAGGTTGTACCTTGAGAACATCCTTGTAAGTAATCGCCCCTGCTGGGATCGAGTCGCGCACGCCGCCTGAATTGAGCACTGCCAAGTCGGCCTTGGTTCTGGCCATCATGGCCTGGCCAATCAACACCCCGAGGTTGGTTGGCCTGGCGCGCACGGTTGCGCGATCGCCTTCGAGCCTGCTGTCACTGCTGCCAATCTGGACGGTGAGTTTGTCCTGTCCGAATTTTTGGTAGGGTGACAGCAGTGCCAGCATGTCCCTGTCCTCGGCAATGGCCTCGGTGTAGTTCACCAGCGTAGTTTTGCCATCGGCACCTTTCACCGGTTTTTTGAGGTTGATGGGGATCAGTGCGTACCTGACCAGCTTGAACTCCCCATTGAGGTATTCAAAATCGGCCCGGCCCACGTACTTGCCCCATTCATGTGCCTGCACGATCCAGGCGCCGTTCTGGCGGTCGGGCTGGCAAGCCGTGCCAGGCACATAGGCACGGTCAAGCACGTTTTCGGCCTTCATGCAGGCCGGGTTTTGCGTGTGGCCGCCCACCACCAGGTCAATGCCTGACACGGCCCGGGCCATTTCCACGTCACCCGTTGTGTTGCTGCCGTGTTGGCCGTTTTCAAAATGCCCCATGTGGGTGGCTGCAATAACCACATCGACCTGGCGGCGCAACTCCGGCACCACTTTGGTGGCCTCGGCAATCACGCTGCGAAATTCCAGCTTGCCCACGTTGTCAGGGTGCGCCATGCGAATGGTGTCCTCGGTGGTCAGACCCATCACGCCCACCTTCAAGCCACCCAGGTCAAACACCTTGTAAGGTGCAAACATGCGCTCACTGCCCTCGTAAATGTTGGCTGAAAGCATGGGAAACTGGGCCAGATCACGTTGCATCTTCAGCACGCCCAGTGGTTTGTCAAACTCATGGTTGCCGACCGCCATGGCCTGGTAGCCCAGCAGGTTCATGCCCTTGAAATCAGGCACGGCATCTTGCAGGTCAGATTCCGGCACGCCGGTGTTGACATCGCCACCGTCGATCAGCAGGCTATGGCCACCTGCCTGGGCCACATCGCGACGGATCTGGTCTACCACTGTTTTGCGCGCCGCCATGCCATATTCGCCGTCCGAGTTCTGCCAGAAACGACCATGGTGGTCATTGGTGTGCATCACGGTGAGCTTGTAGGTCTTGTTTTTTTCAGGGCCGCTGGTGGGGCTGAAGGCGCAGCCGGACAAACCAATGATCAAACCCAGTGACAGGCTGAGGCGGTTCAGTTTCATGGTGGGATGTGCTTTCCAAAAAAGCCAGAGTGGCCAGCACCTTTTCAGGCGTGGTGAGAATTTAAGCACAGATCGCCGCAAACCCCGTGTGCAGAAATATCCGTGTTTCAGCCTGCAGATGCCACAGTTTTTCAGGGTGTTGGAAATACCCGACACCACGATCAGTTTGATGGTGCTACCTTCTGTCCGCCTCAAATTATTCCCACATACACCATGCCAAAAACCCTGATTGAGCCATTTCGGATCAAGAGCATCGAACCGATTCGTATGACCACCCGCGCTGAGCGGGTTGATCTGCTGGAAGCTGCCAAACTCAACGTGTTCAAGCTGCGCGCCGAAGACGTGCTGATTGACTGGCTCACCGACTCCGGCACCGGCGCCATGTCCAGCCGCCAGTGGGGTGCCATCATGGAAGGCGATGAGAGTTACGCCGGTGCACGCAGCTTCTACCGGCTTGAAAAAGTCATCCAGGACATCACCGGAATGAAGTTTTTTGTGCCGACGCACCAGGGCCGCGCCGCTGAAAAAGTGCTTTTCACCGCCGTTTGCAAAAAAGGCGACGTGGTGCCCAACAACAGTCACTTTGACACCACCCGCGCGAATCTGGAATACCTCGGCATTGAGGCACTTGACCTCGTGATTGCCGAAGGTCTGCAGCCAGCGGTGTTGCATCCGTTCAAGGGCAACATTGATCTGGAGCGGGCAGAAAAGCTGCTGCAAGAACAGGGCGTGCGCATTCCTTTTGGCATGATCACCGTTACCAACAACACCGGGGGCGGCCAGCCGGTTTCGATGGCCAACATCCGCGCCTATGCCAAGCTGCTCAAGGCGCACGGCAAACCCTTCATCATGGATGTGTGCCGGTTTTCAGAAAACGCCATGTTCATCAAGATGCGCGAGCCGGGCTATGAGCACACGCCGATCAAACAAATCGTGCAAGAGATGTTCAGCTATGCCGACGGCGCGACCATGAGTGCCAAGAAGGACGGCATGGTCAACATTGGCGGATTCATTGTGCTGCGCAGCGAAGAGTGGATGGACGCCGTGCGCAATGTGCTGATCATGACCGAGGGGTTTCCAACCTACGGCGGTCTGGCCGGGCGCGACCTGGAAGCGCTGGCGGTGGGGCTGGAGGAGGGCATGCAGGAAGACTACCTGCGTTATCGCCTGCGCACCGCCGAATACCTAGGTGAGCGCCTGGAAGCGGCCGGTGTTGGTTTTGTCAGGCCCACGGGTGGTCACGCGGTGTACATCGACGCGCGTACCGTGCTGCCCGACATGCCCATAGCCCACTACCCAGCGTGGGCATTGTGTAACGCGTTGTATCTGGAAGGTGGCATTCGCGGGGTTGAGATCGGCTCGGTGATGTTTGGCAAACGTCTGCCTGATGGTGTGGAGACCTACCACAGCATGGAATTGGTGCGCCTGGCCTTCCCGAGGCGCATGTACACACAGAGCCACTTTGACTACGCGGCGGAGGTGATTGACGAGGTCAAGCAAAAAGCGGCCAGCATTCGCGGCGTCAAGATCACCAAGCAGCCACAGTTTTTGCGGCATTTCACCTGTGAGTGTGCCTGGGTGGATGTGTGACGAATTTATATGCATTTTATGCTTCTAGCCATTTTATACTAAGCGCTGGTAGCTATGTTTAATATAGTGATATGACATTGATAATTGATCCCGCGATGCCACCCAAAGTCTCCCCCAATCCTAGGCCTGCGCTGACCACAGCCACGCCACCCTCGACTTCTAAGCCAGCTTCTCTGCGGCATCAGCCCTACGAAGACGTGCAGGCGCTTTTAACCGGCACGCTGTTTGTCGCCTTTGGTGTCGTGATGTTTGGTCACACCGGGCTGCTGACCGGCGGTGCGACAGGCATTGCATTCCTGATCCATTACGCCACTGGGTGGAATTTCGGTCTGATCATTTTCCTGATCAATGTGCCTTTCTTCGGGCTGGCCTGGCAGCGCATGGGCAAGGATTTCACCCTGAAGACGGTGACAGCCGTGGCATTGCTGTCGGTATTTGTCAACCTGCTTCCCTCGCTGGTGAGTTTTGAGCAGTTGTCGCCCCCGTTCGCCGCAGTCATGGGCGGGCTGCTGATGGGCGCCGGCATGTTGATGCTGTTTCGTCACCGGTCCAGCCTGGGTGGCCTGAATGTGCTGGTGCTCTTTCTGCAAGAGCGTTTTGGCTGGCGCGCCGGACGCCTCCAAATGGCGTTTGATTGTGTGATTGTGCTGGCGTCGTTTGCGCTGGTGGACTGGCAGCATGTGGCCCTGTCCGTCCTGGGCGCCGTGGTGTTGAACCAGACACTGGCCACGAACCATCGCGCCGGTCGCTACCAGACGCTTTAGCGGCAACAGGGAAACACATGACTCACCAAACAAGCCGTCTCAAGGTGCTCAGTGCCGGCATTTTCAGCCTGATTCTGGCCTTGGGCGTGGCCCGTTTTGCCTACACCCCGTTGTTGCCACTGATGCAACAACAGGCCGGCCTGGGCGTGGCCGCCGCAGGTTGGTTGGCCGCTGTCAACTACGCGGGTTATTTGAGCGGCGCGCTGATTGCCTCGCGCATCAGCAGTCTGGTCCTGAAAGATCGGCTTTACCGAATTGGCTTGGTGATGGCCATTGTCAGCACGTTGGTGATGGGTTTGACGACGAATGTTGTGGTGTGGGCGCTGTCGCGTTATGTGGCAGGACTGAGCAGCGCGGCGGCGATGCTGCTGGGCACCGGGCTCATCATGAACTGGCTCATCCGCCACAACCACCGCAGCGAGATGGGCATCCACTTTGCCGGCATCGGGCTGGGCATCGCCGGTTGTGCGGGTGCGGTGATGTTGTTCACGCCCTGGCTTGACTGGCGCGAGCAATGGTTTGCGTTCACTGCGCTGGGTTGCATGCTGCTGGTGCCGGCGCTGCGCTGGCTGCCGCCACCTGATACCACGGGCCTCACCCGCAGCGGCCAGAAGTTGCAGGACAAACCACCGAGCCCGCTGTACCTGCGGGTGTTCATGGCCGCCTACTTTTGTGCCGGCTTTGGTTTTGTGGTGAGTGTGACTTTTATTGTGGCCATCGTGAACCAGTTGCCTGGCCTGGACGGATGGGGCAACCTGGCATTCTTGGCGATTGGCATCGGGGCGGCCCCGGCCTGCATCAACTGGGACCTGATCGCCCGGCGCGCCGGCGACCTGAATGCGCTCATTCTGGCAGGCGTGCTGCAGGTGGTGGGCATCGTATTACCGGTTTTGCTACCCGGTTTTTGGGCTGCCATGCTGGGTTCCCTGCTGTTTGGCGGCACCTTCATTGGCATGGTCAGCCTGGTGCTGACGATGGCAGGGCGCTATTACCCGACCATGCCCGCCAAGATGATGGGCAAGATGACACTCTCATACGGCGTGGCGCAAATCATCGGCCCGGCCATCACCGGCATGATCGGTGCCCACTTTGGCAAGTACAACGCGGGCCTGTATGTGGCGGCAAGTGTCATGGTGCTGGGTGTTGGTCTGCTGTTTGTGCTGAAGGCGGTGGAGCGGCATAACGCACAGCGGCTTGCCTGAGGGGTGTCGCTGGGCCGGTTGAGGTGAACGGTCAGTCGCTGGCAACCCGCACGATCAATTTGCCAAAGTTCTTGCCTTCAAGCAGTCCGATGAATGCGTGTGGTGCGTTTTCCAGGCCCTCGACGATGTCTTCACGGAAGGTCACCTTGCCTTGTTTCAGCCAAGGCCCCATGTCGTTGACAAATTCCGGGTAACGGGGTCCATAGTCGTCAAAAATGATGAAACCTTGCATCCGGATGCGTTTGGTCAGCAGGGTTCGCATCAGCAATGGGCTGCGGTCCGGGCCATCCGGCAAAGCGGTGGTGTTGTAGTTGGCAATCAGGCCGCAAACCGGCACGCGGGCAGCGGTGTTGAGCAGCGGCAACACGGCATCAAACACTTTGCCGCCAACATTTTCAAAATACACGTCAATGCCCTTGGTGCAGGCGGCGGCCAGAAGCGCAGCCATGTCCGGGTTGTGGTGGTCAATGCAGGCGTCAAAGCCCAGGTCATCGACGGCTGACTGGCACTTCTTGGCGCCCCCGGCAATGCCTACCACACGGCAACCCTTGAGCTTGGCAATCTGCCCCACCACCGACCCCACGGCACCGGTGGCTGCAGCAACCACCACGGTTTCACCGGCCTTAGGGGTGCCAATGTCGAGCAAGCCCATGTAAGCGGTGAAGCCCGGCATACCAAGCACACCCAGCGCGTAAGACGGGAGCGCCAGCTTCGGGTCAAGCCTGGTCAGGCCGGTGCCATCCGACAGCGCATAGTCTTGCCACCCTGAGTAGGCCAACACCCAGTCGCCCTCAGCGAAAGCGGCGTGTTGGCTCGTCTGCACGCGGCAAACGGTGGCACCCACCATGGTCGCCCCGATGGCAACAGATGCGGCATAGCTGGCCGCGTCACTCATGCGGCCACGCATGTAAGGGTCCAACGAAAGAAAAACGGTGCGTAACAGCAACTGACCCGGCCCGACACTGGGGATGGGTGCGGTGGCGAGATGAAAGTTGCTGTCTGTGGGCGCGCCCACCGGGCGTGAGGCCAGTTGAATCTGGCGGTTGACGGTGCTGGTTTGAGTCATGTGGATCCCCAATGAAATTGATTGATGAAGAAAACAACGCGATTCAGCAGACCCGCAGAGTTGGTACGCCCGAGCAGATCATGGTGTTGGCGTGGTTGGTTGACTGTAAATACTATGAATTCATCAAAAACTGGTCGGTGCGCCACCGAACAAACGCTTAGTTTGGCTGCCGGTTCAAGTTGGCAAAGGCCTTGTGCAGCGCCACAGCACCAGCATACCAAGGCAAGCCATACATTCTTCCGGTCTGGGTCCGTTTCGGGCTTTGTTCGCCACCGCCTGCGCCGCCTCTCCCGCAGCGCCGGCTTGGGCGGCCTTGGCGCGAGGTTCCGGGCTGTCAATGCGCAGCAACAGCGCGCCTGGCTCGATCTGGTCACCCTCCTTGACCAGGATTTCACCAATCCGCCCGGTGACCTTGGGGGCAATGTCGGTCTTGGTGGCTTCCATCTGCCACTGAAAAAATTCTGCTGCAGGCCGGGCTGCCCGCCACAAGCCGTAGCCCACCAGCACCACTACCGCCAGGCCCGCCGTTACCGTCTTCAGTTTTCGGGTTTTCATGCTCATTTCACCGTGGTGTCGGCGCGGGAGATGTACGCGCCAAACTGTTCCGACAAACCACAACTTTCCAGCTAGCTTGCCAGGGCCAGCACATAGTCGTAGGCGATCTGGGCGCGCTCGGTCATTACCTTGAGCGGGTTGGTTTGCGCGTCCATGACCTCCAGGGCGGTGCCCGTGCCTTCACGCAGCGCCACACGGTGCATGCGCAGCACTTCAGCGGACAGAAACACGCCGGGTTGCGCGGCCACAAACTGGTGGCTGGCTTGTGCCACTGCGCGCAAGGGCATCTGCGCTGTCTGCCTGGTCAAATCATTTTTGTGCCGAAGCGGCCATTGCATCGTGGTTGATGGAGTCGCAGAGGTTCCAGCGGGCAAGGCTTCATTGGCCTGCGCAGACACAAAACCGCGTGTTGCATTGGCCAGTCCACCCATGTAAATTGGCCAAACTGCCGTCAACGAACCGTTGGTGAGCGTGCCCTTCTTGTTCAGGGTGTAATTGGCTGGCAGTGACGCAAGACCGCTGCCAGCCAGCAGCCCCTGCACCGGGGCTGGCAGTATCTGCCCAATTTGAGACAGCTTCTGGTTGACGCCATCCAGGTCGACCTGCAGACTGGTGTTGTAAGCAAGCGAGGTCACAGACACGCTGACGGACGGCCACTCAGCCTCTTGATGCCGTCAGCTTGCAGCACCTTGCTGGCCTGATTGGCTTTTGCGCCTGCCAATTGGTCCGAGTTGTCCTGCAGGCGCTGCCAGGCAGCATCAAAGGTGATGGCTTCGGCATAACCGTTTAAATGCGTCGCCACGCAAAGGCCCGAAAAGATGGCTTTGGAAAGAAAAAGCTTCATTGGCCAGCCGATGAGCTTAAGCGCCAGGACCACAATCCATACTTGCCTCGACCACTTGCGGGCCAAGGTGGAGCTGGTGGTTGAGGTCACGCAGCGCGGTGCGCAGGCATTCTTCAATGACTGGATGGTAAAAAGGCATGTCCAGCATGCTGGAGACCGTCATGCGCTGTTGCACCGCCCAGGCCAGCAGGTGCCCAATGTGCTCGGCGGCGGGGCCGAACATTTCTGCGCCTAAGAACAGGCCGCTGTCCCGTTCGCCATAGACTTTCAGCAAGCCTTGGTTGCGCAGCATGACCCGGCTGCGGCCCTGGTCCTCAAATGACACGACGCCTACGGCGAAACGGTCCTTGAAATGCTCGTTGAGCTGCTTCAGGTTCAAGCCAACCGATGCCACTTGCGGCTCGGTGAAAACCACTGCCAGCGGCGTGCGGCGCAGACCGGGACGAATGTCGGGGAACCGCGTGGCGTTTTCGCCCGCAATGCGGCCCTGGTCGGCAGCTTCGTGCAACAGGGGGCTGTCGTTGCTGGCGTCGCCAGCAATAAATACAGTGCTGTCACCGCACTGCAAGGTGAAGCGGTCAAACAGTGGCACGCCGCGTTCGTTCAACGGCAAGCCGGAGTGCTCCAGGCCAAGTCCAGCCACATCAGGCACCCGACCGGTGGCTGCCAGCACATAGTCGAAGGCTTCGGTTTGCCAAGACCCGTCCCGATGCAGGTAGCTGACATTAACCCCGGTGGCCGTTTCAGTGACCGATTCCACCTCAGCCGAGGCGTCCAGATAAAACGCCTTGTTGAAGGTCCGGTTGGCGTAGTCTCGGATGGCCGGGTCTTGAATGCC
>CAISLL010000175.1 GCA_903886165.1 uncultured beta proteobacterium
CAAGCCGGTCCTGGCGCTGCGGGGTTTGACGTGCCCACCAGGCTTTCAGACGCGCTGCTGGCAACAGTTGCAGGCTTCTAAGCGGTTCATGAAGGGGAGGCTGTGGCATGCCTTGAAGTGTAGGACCTTTGTTTGTGTCAATATTTCATAATATGAATAAATAAAACACTATTTGAAATTTAGTGAGAATGGTTATAAAATAATCTCAGCCATAAAAAATGGCGAATTGGTCTACGATTCCACGCTTAACAACAAAGGAGACAAGCATGTCAGCAACCCACGAAAGCCGTTCAGGCACCTCTGCGCCATCCGCGCCCGACCTGGATACTCAGGAAACCCGCGAATGGATGGACGCCCTGAGCGCCGTCATTCAAAGTGAGGGCCCGGAGCGCGCGCACTTTTTGCTTGAGCAGTTGCTGGAACATGCCCGTCAAAGCAGCATAGACCTGCCGTTTTCAGCCAACACTGGTTATGTCAACACCATTGAGACCGATCAGGAAGAGCGCTGCCCCGGCAACATCGAGATTGAAGAGCGCCTGCGTGCCTACATGCGCTGGAACGCCATGGCGATGGTGGTCAAGGCGAATCGTCACCATCCTGAAGACGGTGGCGATCTGGGTGGCCACATTGGCTCCTTTGCCTCGCTGGCGCACATGTTTGGGGCCGGCTTCAACCATTTTTGGCACGCCGAGAGTGAAAACCATGGTGGTGATTGCCTCTATATTCAAGGCCATGTGGCACCCGGCGTCTATGCCCGTGCCTACATGGAAGGCCGCCTGACCGAAGATCAGTTGCTCAACTTTCGCCAGGAAACGGCTGGCAAAGGCTTGTCCAGCTACCCGCACCCCAAACTGATGCCGGAATTCTGGCAATTTCCCACCGTGTCGATGGGCCTTGGCCCGCTGATGGCGATCTATCAGGCGCGTTTCCTGAAATACCTGCACGCCCGCGGCATTGCCAACACTGAAAACCGCAAGGTCTGGGTGTTTTGTGGCGACGGCGAAATGGACGAAGTCGAATCCCTGGGTGCCATCGGTCTGGCCGCGCGCGAAAAGCTGGACAACCTCGTGTTTGTCATCAATTGCAACCTGCAGCGCCTTGATGGTCCGGTGCGGGGTAACGGCAAAATCATCCAGGAGCTTGAAGGCACCTTCCGTGGTGCCGGCTGGAACGTGATCAAACTGTTGTGGGGTAGCAACTGGGACCCGTTGCTGGCACGCGACAAGGACGGCGCATTGCGCAAGGTCATGATGGACACGCTGGACGGCGACTACCAGGCATTCAAGGCAAACGACGGCGCATTTGTGCGCAAGAACTTCTTTGGCCGTGACCCGAAAACCCTGGAAATGGTCGCCAAGATGAGCGACGACGACATTTGGGCTTTGCGCCGTGGCGGTCACGATCCGCAGAAGGTGTATGCGGCGTACCACGCAGCCGTGAACCACAAGGGCCAGCCCTCGGTGTTGCTGATCAAGACCGTCAAGGGTTTTGGCATGGGCAAGAGCGGCGAGGGCAAAAACAACGTGCACCAGACCAAGAAGCTCACCGACGAAGACATCAAAACCTTCCGTGACCGCTTCAACATTCCGGTGCCCGACAGCCAGATTGCCGACATTCCGTTCTACAAACCGGCCGACGACACGCCCGAGATGCGTTACCTGCATGAGCGCCGCAAGGCCTTGGGTGGTTACCTGCCGCACCGCCGCACCAAGGCTGACGAGCAGTTCACCATTCCGTCGCTGGACGGCTTCAAGAGCGTCATGGAGGCCACACCTGAAGGCCGCGAGATCTCCACCACTCAAGCTTATGTGCGCTTTTTGACCCAACTGCTGCGTGACCAGGCCCTCGGTCCGCGCGTTGTGCCGGTGCTGGTTGACGAGGCGCGCACCTTCGGCATGGAAGGCTTGTTCCGCCAGATTGGTATTTACAACCCGGCAGGCCAGCAGTACACCCCGGTCGACAAAGACCAGGTCATGTATTACAAGGAAGATGTCAAGGGACAGATCCTTCAGGAAGGCATCAACGAAGCCGGCGGCATGGCCAGCTGGATTGCCGCAGCCACCAGCTACAGCACCAGCAACCGCATCATGGTGCCGTTCTACGTGTACTACTCGATGTTTGGCTTCCAGCGCATTGGTGATCTGGCCTGGGCTGCCGGTGACATGCAGGCGCGCGGCTTCCTGCTGGGTGGCACGTCGGGGCGCACCACTCTCAATGGCGAGGGTCTGCAGCACGAAGACGGCCACAGCCACATCCTGGCGGGCACGATCCCGAACTGCATCAGTTACGACCCCACCTTTGCGCATGAAGTGGGCGTGATCCTGCACCACGGCCTGAAACGCATGGTCGAGAAGCAAGACAACGTCTTTTATTACCTGACCCTGCTGAATGAAAACTACGCCATGCCCGGCCTCACACCGGGCACCGAAGAACAAATCATCAAGGGCATGTACCTGTGCAAACCGGGCGCTGAAGGCGCCACCGGCCCACGCGTGCAGTTGTTGGGCTCCGGCTCTATCCTGCGCGAGAGCTTTGTGGCGCAGAAACTGCTGGCGGTTGACTGGGGTGTGACGGCTGATGTGTGGAGCTGCCCAAGCTTCAACGAGCTGGCCCGTGACGGCCAGGCTTGTGAACGTGAAAACCTGTTGCACCCAACAGCAGAGTCCAAACTGTCGTTTGTGGCGCAGCAGCTTGAAAACCATGCGGGTCCGGTAGTGGCTTCTACCGACTACATGAAGTCTTACGCCGAACAAATTCGTCCCTTTGTTCCCAAGGGCCGCACCTACAAGGTGCTGGGCACTGATGGCTTTGGGCGCAGTGACTTCCGCTCCAAACTGCGAGAGCACTTCGAGGTCAACCGCCATTACATCGTGGTTGCCGCCTTGAAGGCCTTGAGTGAAGAGGGCAAAGTGCCGGTCAGCAAAGTGGCTGAAGCGATTGCCAAATACGGCATCAACACTGACAAAGTGAACCCCCTGTACGCCTGATTCATTGTCAAAGGTGCTGCTTGTGCGGGCATGATCGCCCGCAGTCATGCCGGATTTGATCCGGCGTCCATGCCCTCAGGACGCATGGATTGCGGATCAGGTCCGCAATGACAAACAGCACGCCTTTGGGACAAGTAACCTCATTGGAGACACAACATGGCAATTATTGAAATCAAAGTCCCTGACATCGGTGACTTCAAGGACGTGGCAGTCATCGAACTGCTGGTCAAACCGGGCGACACGGTCAAGGCCGAACAAAGCCTGCTCACAGTGGAGTCCGACAAGGCTTCCATGGAAATCCCATCCAGCCACGCGGGTGTGGTCAAAGAGGTCAAGGTTGCACTGGGCGACAAAATCAGTGAAGGCAATGTGGTGCTGATGCTGGAAGTGGCTGGCGAGGCCTCGGCCCCGGCACCCTCCGCAGCCCCGACTGCCCCACAAGTTGCGGCATCCAATCAGGCTCCAGACCCCGTGGCACAAGTGCAGGCAGCTACAACGCCAGTAGCAACCGGCCCGGCCGAGGTGCGGGTGCCTGACATCGGCGACTTCAAGGATGTGACCGTGATTGAGGTCATGGTCAAGGCCGGTGACAGCATCAAGCTGGAGCAAAGCCTGATCACGGTGGAGTCTGACAAGGCCTCGATGGAGATACCGTCCAGCGCCGCGGGTGTCATCAAGTCCCTCTCGGTCAAGCTGGGTGACAAGGTCAACATTGGCGACTTGCTGGCAGTTCTGGAAGGCTCGGCATCGGTCGCTGCTGCCCCGACGGCGGCGGCCACCGTGGCAGTAGCTGCTGCAGCCGTTGCTGCGCCAGCAGCCGCTGCCGTGGCTGCACCACCTGCTGCGCTGGCTGTTCCCGCACACAACCCGACCACGGCCCCGGTGGGTTTGCCACACGCGTCACCGTCGGTGCGCAAGTTTGCCCGCGAGCTGGGCGTGCCTTTGAGCGAAGTGAAGGGCAGCGGCTTGAAAGGCCGCATCACCGACCACGACGTGCAGGCATTCACCCGCTCGGTCATGAGTGGTGCGGTTCAGACATTGGCAGCGCAGGCGCAAACCAAGGTTGCACCAGCCGCTGCAGCAAACGATGGCGCGGGCTTGGGTCTGATCCCCTGGCCGAAGGTTGACTTTGCCAAGTTTGGCCCGGTCGAGCGCAAGGAAATGTCGCGTATCAAGAAAATCAGCGGTGCCAATCTGTTGCGCAACGCCATCATGATTCCGGCTGTGACCAACCATGACGACTGCGACATCACCGATCTGGAAGCTTTCCGCGTCTCCACCAACAAGGAAAACGAGAAGTCCGGTACCAAGGTCACGATGCTGGCGTTCCTGATCAAGGCCTGCGTGGCAGCGCTCAAGAAATACCCGGAGTTCAATAGCTCGCTCGACGGTGATGCACTGATTTACAAACAGTATTTCCACATTGGTTTTGCTGCTGACACACCGAACGGCCTGATGGTGCCGGTGATCAAGGATGCCGACAAGAAAGGCATTTTCCAGATCAGCCAAGAGATGAGCGATCTGGCGAAGAAAGCGCGAGACGGCAAGCTGAGCCCCGCCGAGATGACGGGCGCGAGCTTCACCATCAGCAGCCTGGGTGGCATTGGCGGACGCTACTTCACACCCATCATCAACGCGCCTGAAGTCGCTATTTTGGGCGTTTGCCGTTCCACCATCGAGCCGATTTGGGACGGCAAGGCGTTCCAGCCACGCCTGATGCTGCCGCTGTCGCTGACCTGGGATCACCGCGTGATTGACGGCGCCGCCGCCGCCCGTTTCAATGTGTACCTGGGCCAGATCCTGGGCGATTTCCGCCGGGTTTTGCTGTAAGTCGAACTAACACCTGACCCAATGGCTGTCATCCCGGACGTGATCCGGGATCCATACCCTCGGAAGGCATGGATGGCGGGTCAAGCCCGCCATGACATCTTCAGGTCAATCGCTTTTGCGAGCACTTAAAAGATTGGAATAAAAATGGCACTCATAGACATCAAGGTCCCCGACATTGGCGACTTCGCCGAAGTCACGGTGATCGAACTGCTGGTCAAACCCGGCGACACCGTCAAGGCCGAACAAAGCCTGATCACCGTCGAGTCCGACAAAGCCTCCATGGAAATCCCTTGCAGCCACGCTGGTGTGGTCAAGGAACTGAAAATTGCGCTGGGTGCAAAAGTCTCTGAAGGCTCGGTGCTGCTGGTGCTTGAATCCTCAGACGCGGCGAATGCACAGGATTTGAAGACAAATCAGCCTTTAGCCCAGGTAGAAAAAGCGCAGGAAGCTACACCTGTGATAGCACCAGCCAAGGCTCTGAATGCCCCAGCCGCAGCCAGCTTTGCCGGAACGGCGGATCTGGACTGCGACCTGCTGGTGCTTGGTGGTGGCCCTGGTGGTTACTCGGCAGCTTTTCGCGCGGCTGACCTTGGGCTGAAAGTCATCCTGGTTGAGCGCTACGCCCAATTGGGTGGCGTGTGCCTGAACGTGGGTTGTATCCCCAGCAAGGCGCTGCTCCATGTGGCGGCCGTGATCGACGAAGTGAGCCATCTGGCCGCAGTCGGGGTGGACTTTGGTGCGCCAACGGTCAACGTGGACATGCTGCGTGGCCACAAGGAAAAAGTCATCACCAAGCTCACCGGCGGGCTGGCAGCCATGGCCAAGATGCGCAAGGTCACCATCGTGCGCGGCTACGGTGCCTTTGTCGGGGTCAACCATGTCGAGGTTGAAGAAACCAGTGGCACGGCGCAGGAGAAAACCGGCACCAAGAAAACCATTGCTTTCAAGAAAGCCATCATCGCCGCAGGCTCCCAAGCCGTGCGCCTGCCGTTCATGCCGAACGACCCGCGCGTGGTGGACAGCACCGGCGCCCTGGCGCTGAAAGAAGTTCCCAAGCGCATGCTGATTCTGGGCGGCGGCATCATTGGCCTGGAAATGGGCACGGTGTACAGCACGCTGGGCGCACGCCTGGACGTGGTGGAAATGCTCGACGGCCTGATGCAGGGCGCCGACCGCGACCTGGTCAAGATCTGGCAAAAAATGAACGCGCCGCGGTTCGATGCCATCATGCTCAAGACCAAAACGGTGAGTGCCCGCGCGTTGCCCGAAGGCATTGAAGTGACGTTTGCCTCGGCAGAGGAGGGCGGCACCGCCCCGGCGCCGCAGGTGTACGACCTGGTGCTGCAAGCCGTCGGTCGCACGCCCAACGGCAAGAAAATTGCTGCCGACAAGGCCGGCGTGGCCGTCACCGACCGTGGCTTCATCAACGTTGACATCCAGATGCGCACCAACGTGCCACACATCTTTGCCATCGGCGACATCGTCGGCCAGCCTATGCTGGCGCACAAGGCAGTGCATGAGGCCAATGTGGCTGCCGAAGTGATCGCCGGGGAACTGCAGGGTAACAAGGAACTGGCAGCCGCGGCATTCAACGCCCGCGTCATCCCCAGCGTGGCCTACACCGACCCCGAAGTTGCCTGGGTCGGCCTCACCGAAGACCAGGCCAAGGCGCAAGGCATCAAGGTCAAGAAGGGCCTGTTTCCCTGGACCGCATCCGGCCGCGCGATTGCCAATGGACGTGACGAAGGCGTGACCAAGCTGCTGTTTGATGACTCAGAAGAAGCGCACGGCCACGGGAATATCCTGGGCGGTGGCATGGTAGGCACCCATGCGGGTGACATGATTGGTGAAGTGGCCCTGGCCATCGAGATGGGTGCGGACGCCA
>CAISLL010000176.1 GCA_903886165.1 uncultured beta proteobacterium
GACTTGTGAGCGGTGCGGCCTGACAGGGCGCTTGTTGGGGTCTTGCTTCATGCGCCACATCTTACCTGCGGGCGTCACAAGGAAATTGGGCGACCATCAAGGCTTGGCCGTGGCCCCACCCAAGACCACCGTGGCCATGGCCTGCGGTTGCAGCTTGCGCTGGAATGCGGCACGAATGTCGGCAGTGGTGAGTCTGTCGACCTGCTGCGTCCAGGTGTCCAGGTAATCCAGCGGTAGTTTGTTCCAGGCCATGTTGGCCACGTTGTCAACCAGCTTGCGGTTGCTGTCGATGCGCAGGGCAAAGCCCCCCACCAGGTTGCCCTTGGCAGCCTTGAGTTCATCTTCGGTCGGGCCCTGTTCAACAAACCGGGCCAGCACCTCACGCGACACCTGCAGCGCCTGATCCGCCTGGTCCGGGCGGGTTTGCAAGCCGATGCCAAATGCCCCGGCATGCCGGGCTGGTGAAAAATAACTGGAAACGCTGTAACTCAGGCCCCGTTTTTCACGCACCTCATTGGTCAGGCGCGACACAAACCCACCGCCGCCCAGAATGTAGTTGCCCACCGTCAGCGCGAAATAGTCGGGGTCATCCCGCTTGAAGCCGGGCTGGCCAATCAGCACATGGGCCTGGGCTGAATCGAACTTGATGCGCCGTTCGCTGGCCTGCATCAAAGGCGCTACTTCGGCCACTTCCGCAAGCGGTGGGCAAGTAGCACCAGACACCGCCGGCAGTCTGGCAAGCAGCTGCGCCACCAAGGCATCCGCGCGTGGCCGATCCACCGCGCCCACCACTGTGACCGTAGCGCGGCATGGCTGGATCATCTGGCGGTAAAGCGCGGTCATGTGCGACACCTCAATGCGCGCCAGCGACTCCGGCGTCATCTCAAATCCATAGGGATGATCACCAAAGACTGCCTGGTTGAAGGCTCGGCCGGCGAGCGTGCCCGGGCGGGTGTTGGCTTCGCGCAGCGAGGCCTGCATGCCATCGCGTTCACGCTCCCACACATCTGCCGGAAAAGATGGCGCTGCCAGTTGCCGCGCCGCCAGTGTTGCTGCCCTTGGCAGCAAGTCCGGGTAACTAAGCGAGCGAAACGAAAAACTCATGCGGTCATTGCTGGCGTGCGCCACGAAACTGGCCCCCAGGTCTGCCCAGGCCTCGCCCACAGCGTTTTCATCCATGGCGGGCTCGACCGGCAGGTCGCCTGCCCGCAACCCTTTGGATGCCATGGCTGCTGTCACGCTGGCCAACCCGGCTTGCGAGGGTGGATCGCGCCGGCTGCCTGCATCAAAGTCAAGTTGCACGTCGACCATCGGGATCGCCGGACTTTGCACCAGATACACCTGCGCGCCGCTGGGCTGTGACCAGTGTTCAACAGGAATGCCGGCCCAGGCGATATTTATGATGAAAAGGCCGATAGACCATATGGATATGGCGTAGGTAGCTATATATTTAATTGTTTTCATAAGATGAACGTGCTTACTTGTTCAGTGGCGTCCGCCCGCTGCGGGGGTGCGCGGCTTGCGGGTTTTATCCAGGGGCTGGGGCAGCAGGTAGGCCACGGTGAGTGCGTCGTCGCCAAAATAGCGCTGCGCCACCGCCTGCACCTGTTCAGCCGTGACACCCCTCAGTTGTTCGATCAACTGGTCACCGGCCGTCACCGACAGGCCTTGCGCCCACTGGGTGCCAAGTTCACGCGCCTGGTTGAACAAGGAATCCAGTTTGTACACCTCCCCCGCCACCCACTGTGTTTTGACGCGGGCCAACTCCGAGGCGGTAATGCCTTCACGCGCAATCCGCGCCACCTGCTCCTTCAGCGCGTATTCAACCTGAAGCGGAGTTTTGCCCGGTGCTGGCACACCCGTCAACATGAACAACTGCGGACCACGCCCCCACAAACCGTTGTCAGCACCGGCGCTGTCAGCCACTCGGTCAGCGCCTTGTGTCAGGGCACGCTCCAGCCGGGCACCGCGGTAGCCGTCCAAAACCGCAGCCAACACGGTCAAGGCCAGCGCGTCCGGGTCATCCCGGGCGTCAGGACGCAGCTGGAAGCTGGGCACCTTGTAGGCCAGTGTCACGGTGGCCTGCTCGGCCGGAGCCTTGAATTCAATGCGTTTAATGCCTGCCTGTGCTGGCTCTTCGCGTGGCTTGCGCGCAGACATGGGACGACTTGGCAGACTGCCATAGTATTTTTCTGCAAAAACCTTGACCTGGTTCACATCCACATCACCCGCCACCACGACGGCGGCATTGGCAGGCACATACCAGCGCTGATAAAAGGCACGGGCATCGTCGGATGTGAGCGCATCAAGGTCGCTCATCCATCCCACAATTGGGCGCCGATACGGTGCGGCCACAAACACCGCCGCATTCAGCGCCTCGTTCATCAGTGACCGGGGATTGTCCTCGGTGCGCAGGCGGCGCTCTTCCTTGACCACTTCCAGCTCTTTTTTGAACTCGTCGTCGTGCCACTGGATGTGTGCAAAACGGTCGGATTCAAGTTGCATCACGTCTTCCAGCCGGTGCGCGGGAATCTGCTGAAAATAACCGGTGTAGTCACGGCTGGTAAACGCGTTGTCCCGGCCACCAAGCGCTGCCACGCGGCGCGAAAACTCGCCAGCCGGCACCGTTGGTGTGCCCTTGAACATCATGTGCTCCAGCACGTGTGCAACGCCGGATATGCCGTCCACCTCGTCCATTGAACCTGCGCGCACCCACAGCATGTGCACCGCCGTAGGCGCACGCCGGTCCGGCTTGACGATCAGCGTGATGCCATTGGCCAGGGTGAACTGCTGAGCGGTGGCAGACGCAGGCTCCCCCGCACCGGGAGTGGCGGCTGCCGCAAGCGCGACACAGGTTGATAAAAAAGCAGCCCAGCGGGGCATGCGACGAAAAATGGAAATGCTGGCGTGGTGTTTCATAGAATGCAGTGATACCACGAACCCACCAAATGTTCAGTTTTTTCAGAAAAAAACCCCCTGCACCCGTTCAGCCTGAGGTCGCCCCGACCCCGGCACACCCGCTTGTCCCTGCCAGCGCACCAACGCCTGCGGCCTCAATACAACAGGCTGTAACGGCCGATGCAGCCGCAGCGAGCCTGCCCGTGGCTGCCACGATGACGGTAGCGCCAACCACGCCAGCCCCTCAGCGCAAGTCGTGGATCGACAAGCTCAAAGCCGGCTTGCGCAAAACCGGTGCCAGCATTGCCACCGTGTTCACCGGTACGCAAATTGACGATGCGCTCTACGAAGACCTGGAGTCTGCCCTGCTGATGGCTGACACCGGCGTCAAGGCCACCGAACACCTGCTGCAAGACCTCAAGCGCAGGGTGAAGGAAAGCAAGGCCACCGACCCGGCGGCCGTCAAAGGTCTGCTGGTGGAATCCCTCACCCACTTGCTGACCCCTTTGCAAAAGCCACTGGTGATTGGGCGCTATAAACCGACCGTGATCATGGTTACCGGCGTCAATGGCGCGGGCAAAACCACCTCGATTGGCAAGCTCACCCGGCACCTGGCCGGCTCAAACGTCAGTGTGCTGCTGGCAGCCGCAGACACCTTCAGGGCAGCGGCGCGGGAGCAACTGGGCGTGTGGGCCGACCGAACTGCCGTGGACATCATCAGCCAGGACGGAGGCGACCCCGCAGCCGTCGCCTTCGATGCCGTGAGCGCAGGGAAGGCGCGCGGACGCGATGTGGTGCTGGTCGACACTGCCGGGCGTCTGCCTACCCAACTGCATCTGATGGAAGAGCTGAAAAAAGTCAAGCGCGTGATTCAAAAAACCGGCCCGACCGATGACCGTGCCGAGACAACGGCAACACCTGAGAGCAGCCCCGCGGCAAGCGTTCCCCCGCATGAAGTGCTGCTGGTGATTGACGGCAACACCGGGCAGAATGCGCTCACCCAGGTCAAGGCCTTCGACGATGCACTGGGCCTGAGCGGGCTGATAGTGACCAAACTTGACGGCACCGCCAAAGGCGGTGTGTTGGCGGCTATCGCCCGCGAGCGCCCCATTCCGGTCTATTTCATTGGTGTCGGCGAAAAACTCGAAGACCTGGAAACGTTCAACGCAAAGGAATTTGCACAAGCGCTGCTGGCCTGAGAGCCACCCCTGTCTGACTCGTGGTCAAGCAGGCAAACAAAAGCGCAACTTATGACGATGCGGCAACGCACTAGACTTTCGCTATGACGCAACTCATTTACCACCTGGCTGACCTCACGGCGTTGCGCGACCGTGACGGCCTCGACACTGCCTTGGTGGCCACGCTGCAGGAATTGCTGCGTCCAACCAGCATTGGCATATACCGCCTGGTCGGCCCTCTCTCCAATGAGCATTGGCTGACCTGCGCACAAATCAGCAACGGTGTAACGCAGCAGCAGGCAAGGCAGGCTTGGGCAGAGCTTGATGAACTGCCGCATGCCGACGAATTCGTCAACCGCCAAAGGGCGATCAGCACCCGTCAGTCTGTCACCACCGCAGACCCGGCGACGAGCGTGTTTCCGCTGGCGACAGACAGCGCCAGCAGCGGCGTACTTGAACTGAGCAGCGCAACACCGTTGTCGACCGAAACCTACCGGCTGGTCTGCGCGGTGTTGCGCCTGTATCAGAATTTTCAGAGTTTGCTGGACTACGGCGAACGCGACGCGCTGACAGAATTGCTCAACCGCAAGACCTTCGACGGCGCATTCCTGAAAGCCACCACTGCACAACATGAAACCCCGGAACCGGGCACCAACGACCGGCGTCAATGCAACCCAGGTGGCAGCTACTGGCTGGCCATGCTCGACATTGACCACTTCAAACGGGTCAATGACAATTTTGGTCACCTGATTGGTGACGAAGTGCTGCTGTTGCTGGCGCGCCTGATGCGCAACACCTTTCGCTTTCACGACCAACTTTACCGTTTTGGCGGCGAAGAATTTGTGGTATTGATGCACTGCACGCTGGCAGGACAAGCCGAGTCATCGCTGGAACGCTTGCGCCGCAACACCGAGCAACACGCCTTCCCGCAGGTCGGGCAGATTTCGGTCAGCATTGGCTTTACCGAAATCCGTCAGGGTGATTCACCAAGCAGCGCCTTCGAGCGTGCTGACAAAGCCGTCTACTACGCCAAGGAGCACGGCCGCAACCAGGTTTGGGGCCACGAGGCCCTGGTGGCCCAAGGCAAACTTGCGGCAGAAGCCGTCAACGTGGGCGACATCGAGCTGTTCTGACCCTGCTTTCAACACCTTATGACAACCTTGCTTCCCCACGTTCAAATCGACACGGCGCCCAACCCTGCCGCCGCAGTGATCTGGCTGCATGGCCTTGGGGCAGATGGGAATGACTTTGCGGCCTTGGTCCCAGAGCTTGACCTGTCTGGGTGCCCGGCCATCCGTTTCATCTTTCCACACGCGCCCAGCCTGCCGGTCACCATCAACGGTGGTTATGTGATGCCAGCCTGGTATGACATCCGTGGCAGCGACCTGCTCAGCCAGCAGGACGATGTCGGCATCCGCGCGTCGGAACAAGCCATTCAGGCCTTGATCACCAATGAAGTCGCACGGGGCATTGCCACCGATCAAATCGTGCTGGCTGGTTTCTCGCAGGGGTGCGCCATGGCCCTGCACACCGGCCTGCGGTACCCGAAAAAGTTGGCAGGCATCGTGGCGCTGTCGGGCTACCTGCCGCTGGCTGAGACGATTGCGGCTGAACGCGCAGGCGCCAACGCAGGCACACCCATTTTCATGGCCCATGGCAGCCAGGACACGGTGGTGATTCCCGCGCGCGGCGAAGCCTCCCGCAACTTGCTGAGCAGCATGGGTTACGCAGTGCAGTGGCACAGCTACCCCATGCCGCATAGCGTGCACCCGCGCGAAATCAACGACATCGCCGCCTTTTTGACCCAGGTTCTGGCACGCCCGGCTGATTGAGACCCGTGCTCAACCTGGGCGGTGTCATGCCCCTCTTTAACTGACTGGGGGTTGATCCGCCTTGGCGCCTTTGGTGGATGTCTTGCAGGCGGCATTTTTCGCTGCAAGACTGGTGGAGGGCGACCGCTTTGGGGGCGTGGCCAGTGGTCTGGCCTGGGCTGCACGGTCGAATTGGTGGTTTTTTTCACAGCCGCGACTGTGACGGCATCCGTGAATGCGCTATCCTAGGTCTCCTGCGGGAAGCGTCAACTCGTCCCTGTACTCAGGTTTCAGGTTGATATGCCCGAAAAACCCAATCAAGCTCTTCGCAACCCTGTTCAAGTAGTACATTCGCTCCTTATGCAAGCCGCAGACTCCATCTCGCCCCTGGCACCCGGCAACACACTACCCGGTGTGGGCCGCACATTGGTCGCCACCGGCAAGCTGGGGCAAAAATTTGCCGAAGAAATCTATAGCAAGGCACAGACCAGTCGCTCCAGCTTTATTGCTGAACTGACCGGATCGGGCGCGGTGTCCGCAGCTGATCTGGCGCACACCTTGTCTGTGGCTTTTGGCGCCCCCTTGATTGACCTGGCCGCCGTCGACCCGCAGCGTCTGCCCAAGGGCCTGCTTGACAACAAGATCTGCCAGGACTACCGACTGGTGGTGCTTGGCAAGCGGCAAAACCGCCTGATCGTCGCCACCGCCGACCCGTCCGACCAGCAAGCTGCTGAAAAAATCAAGTTTTCGACGCAGCAGACGGTTGATTGGGTGGTTGCGGAATATGACAAGCTGCTTAAACTGGTGTCAACCAATTCCATCACGGCGTCCGAATCGATTGACAACATCGTTGGCGCAGACTTCGAGTTTGATGAACTTGCGTCCGAGCCCATCACCGACACCTCGGCTGTGGCCACCGCCGAGGTGGACGACGCGCCAGTGGTCAAGTTCTTGCACAAAATGCTGCTGGATGCCTTCAGTATGCGCGCCTCCGACTTGCACTTCGAACCCTATGAGCACAACTACCGTGTGCGTTTTCGCATTGACGGCGAGCTGCGCGAAATGGCCTCACCGCCAATCGCCATCAAGGACAAGCTGGCCTCGCGCATCAAGGTGATTTCGCGCATGGACATCTCCGAAAAGCGGGTGCCACAAGACGGCAAGATGAAGCTCAAGATCGGGCCTGACCGGATGATCGATTTCCGCGTCAGCACCCTGCCCACGCTGTTTGGTGAAAAGATCGTGATCCGGATTCTGGACCCGAACAACGCCAAACTGGGCATTGATGCACTGGGCTACGAGCCCGAAGAAAAAGAGCGCCTGCTGCAGGCCATCTCACGCCCCTACGGCATGATTTTGGTGACCGGCCCCACCGGCTCCGGCAAAACGGTGTCGCTCTACACCTGCCTGAACCTTCTGAACAAGCCCGATGTGAACATTGCCACCGCGGAAGACCCGTCCGAAATCAACCTGCCCGGCGTCAACCAGGTCAATGTCAACGACAAGGCCGGTTTGACCTTTGCAGTGGCGCTCAAGTCATTTTTGCGGCAAGACCCGGACATCATCATGGTCGGTGAAATTCGCGATATCGAGACTGCCGACATTGCCATCAAGGCCTCTCAAACCGGCCACCTGGTGCTGTCAACCTTGCACACAAATGACGCCCCCACCACGCTCACCCGGATGCGCAACATGGGCATCGCACCATTCAACATTGCCTCCAGCGTCATCCTCATTACCGCGCAGCGACTGGCACGCAGACTCTGCCCGAACTGCAAGAAAGCCATTGACATCCCGCAAAAGGCGCTGCTGGGTGCCGGCTTCAAGCCCGAAGAGCTTGACGGCAGCTGGAAGCCCTACCACCCGGTCGGCTGCAACGCCTGCAACAACGGTTACAAAGGACGGGTGGGGCTATACC